>DASVRY010000379.1:0-3756 GCA_036388395.1 Chthoniobacteraceae bacterium | reverse complement strand
GCCTTGGACGCCTGGGAAAACCTGCGAGTCGACACCTTTGGCGAACTGCGCTTTGCAGATCACGATGCCGCCGCGTGGCCCGCGGAGGCTCTTGTGCGTGGTGGTCGTGGTAAAGTCCGCAAGTTCCACTGGGCTTGGATGAGCTCCTCCAGCGACGAGGCCCGCAATGTGCGCCATGTCGACGAAAAGATACGCGCCAACCGAGTCAGCGATCTCCCGCATGCGCTTGAAATCGATGATCCGTGGGTAGGCAGAAGCGCCGGCGGTGATCATCCGCGGACGGAACTCTTCAGCGTGTTTCTGCAAGGCGTCGTAATCAATTCGCTCGTCACTCTGGCTCACGCCGTAATGCGAGATCTCGAAGAACCGCCCGGAGAAGTTCGCTTTGTTGCCGTGCGTGAGATGTCCGCCATGCGAGAGATCCATCGTGAGGATCTTGTCGCCCGGCTGGAGCACGCTGAAGTAAACGGCCATGTTTGCCTGGCTGCCGCTGTGGGGCTGCACATTGACGTGCTCCCCGCCGAAGAGCTGCTTCGCGCGATCGATCGCCAGCTGCTCGATGACGTCGACGTGTTCACACCCACCGTACCAACGCTTTCCCGGGTAGCCTTCGGCATACTTGTTTGTGAGGCAGGAGCCTTGCGCCTCCATCACCGCCCGGCTGGTGAAATTCTCCGATGCGATCAGCTCGATGTTCTCAAACTGACGACGCGCTTCCTGCTCGATCGCCGCGAAGATCTCCGGATCAGTCTGCGAGAGGGAGCGGGTGCCGCGGGTCTCCTGTGCAAGATGGGAAAGCTTCTCGACCCGGCGCTCGTGACGTCCGCCCTCGAACTGCGTGGCAAGAAACGCGTCGATGATCCGCGGCACGTCGGCCGACTCGACGTGAGTGGACGCGAGGCAGAGGACATTCGAGTCGTTGTGCTGGCGGGTCACTTTTGCGTCCTCCGGATTATCCACCAGCGATGCGCGGATTTGCGGATGGCGATTGGCCGCGATGCTCATCCCGATCCCGCTTTTGCAGGCGAGAATGCCGAAATCAGCAGTGCCGCCGGTCACTTCACGCGTCACGGCTTCCGCAAAATCCGGGTAGTCAACAGATTCACTCGAATAGGTGCCGAAGTCCGAAACGATATAGCCCTTCTTCGAGAGGTGCGAATGCACAGCTTCCTTCAGTGCGAGGCCGCCGTGATCGGCGCCAAGGGCAATGCGGAGCGGTCGGGTGGCAGTGGCGGGAGCAGGAGCGGCGCTGGGCGCGGGCTGGGATGAGGTCATGGAAAGAGATTGATCAACGAAGCGGACGACCGACGGAATGGCTTTTCGGATGGTATCCCGGCACTGAAAATAAGCGTCGATGCCGAGGCCGATGGGGTCTGGAACCTCCTGGTTGCGCTGCAAGGAAGGCTCGAATTCGCAGAGGAGGAAAGTTTTGTCGGACGCTTCTGGGTAGAGCATCTGGATCGTCTCCATGTGCCCGCGCGTCATGGCAAAAATGTGCGTGGCTTTTTCCACGAGCTCATCGGAGATCGGCTGGCTGCGGATCTTCGAAATATCCACCCCCCAAGGCCGCAAAACCTCCACCGCATGTTGGCTTGGCGGCTGCCCGTGCCCTGTCGCGACGCCAGCCGAGCTGATTTCGATATCGGTGCGCGCCTTTACCGCATCGCGGAAAAGCCCCTCCGCCATGGGGCTGCGGCAGATATTTCCGGTGCAGACAAAAAGGACGTGTTTCACAGGTGCGGCAGTTTGGAGCTGGCGAACATACGGACGCGCCGTGGGCAAGTCAACGAGTCGGGTCTGCTGAATCGGCGCTTGAGATCGCGGGCGGGTAAGATAGAAAAAGCGCCTTGCAAACGGCCTTGCTCCCCAGCGCGACCCTCGCGGAGTTCTACCGCTACGCCTTGCTGCTCACAGGCTCGAGCAAAGCGGCGGAGCAGGTAATGGCTGACACACTCGCCGAGGTGGAAACCCAGCTCGGGGATTTTCGCTGCGAGACAAACCGGCAGGCGTGGCTGGCGACGCGGATCCGCGACCGCTGTCTCAACAATAACGGCGGTTCCAGCAGCGCGCCGCGCCTCTTGCGCCCTGACGAATCGCGCGTGGGAGAACGTTTGGAGATTCTTCAGATCGAGGCCTACCTCGTGGCGCAACGCTTCCATCAGCTGCCCGAGCCGGAACGGAGTGCCCTCGCACTTTTCTACCTGGAACTCTTCAGCGTCGCGGAGATCGCTCATCTTTTGAACATGCGGGCGGAGAAGCTCACTGATACGCTGGCCAGCGCGCGAGGAATGCTTCGCGACCTGATGAAGCCGACGCCGCCCAGCGCATGAACCTGAAGACTGCCGAGCAGCAAATCGCGGCTTTCCGGGCGGGCAAGAAGGTCGATTCGAAGACCTTAAAGGCGGTGCGTGTGGCGGAGGGCGATGCGACGCTCCGACAGATGCTGAGCGATCAGATGGATTTCGACGATCAGATGGTCGACGTCATCCACTGCTTGAAGCCACCGGAGGATCTTCGCCGCAAGCTAAGCGAACTCACCACGCGTGCTGCCGGTGCTCAGCGGCTGCACAAGAACATCGCGCATCCCGCAATTCTTTCCGCACTTGCTGGCGTCGTACTTATCGTGGGCTTCCTGATTTATCTGGAACTCGATGAGCAGAAGAACTTCCCGGGACGCGACGCTGTCGAGCGCATGATTGCGACGAACGATCGGCTGACCGGCGTCGAGTTCGAGCCGATGGAAACTCCGGCGGGAGAACTCAGCGACTGGTTCTTCATGCACGGGTTCGATAGCTTCGTCGTTCCGCCGGATCTTGCGGCCCTGCCGGCGGTAGGATCGCGCGTCTTCAAGCAGAATGGTCGTCCAGTGGCGCAAATGGCGGTCGATCGCCAGAACGCCGTGCTCTTTGCGTTTCGCGCCGCGGACTTTGGCGTGAATCTGCCGGCCAATGGAGATTGGAGCGTTTTCGAGCAGGAGGGTTGGACAGCGGCCATCCGCCAGCGAAGCGGCGTCTGCACGATGCTCACGGTCCGTGGCAGCGAGCGCGAGATGAAGAACCTGCTGCAGACGCTAAAACCATGAAAACAGTCGTCCGATTTCTCTTCCTGGCTCTCGCGCTCAGCCTCGCCGCATGCTCCTCCTTCGAGCGTGATTGGCGCCGCACCTCTTCGAGCAAAGATGCGTTCTCTGGAAATTGGGACGGCCGCTGGACCAGTGCGAAACACCGCGGCGCTGGCGGACGGTTGCGCTGTATCCTGACCAGAGTGGACGCACGCCAGTATCAGGCGCGCTTCAAGGCCAACTGGCTGGCTTTTACCTCCAGCTACTTGGTGACGCTTCAGGCGGAGCAACGCGGCGGGCGCTTGATCTTCCGCGGCAGCCATGACCTGGGCGCTCTTTTCGGTGGAGTGTACCGCTACGAAGGCGAGGCCACCGCGCAACGTTTCACCGCACGCTACGACTCGAGCTACGACCGCGGCACCTTTGAGATGAGTCGAGCATTGACGAAACCAGCTCACATCCCCTAAATCCGCCGAATGTCTCGCCCCACGCACCTTCTTCTCACGGCGTCGCTTCTAGTCTGCTCCCTCGCTTCCGTGGGGTGCAACACGATCTACGACGACATGTATTCGCCTAAAAGGAGCCGCTTCGTTGCCGATCCTGTAAAGCCATCGGCTCCCACTGCAGATATAGGGCCAATCCCTGCGGGTGACACGACTCCGTCGAGCGCCGGCTCGTCCACCGGAGCGATCATT
>DASVRY010000378.1:0-6140 GCA_036388395.1 Chthoniobacteraceae bacterium | reverse complement strand
ATGGTGGCGCGCACTTTCTTCACCCAGCTTTTGAAAACATCTCTCGCGAACGCATCCGTTTCATCCGACGCAAGGTGTTCACTCACATTCTCAGCCGGCGGGAGCCATGGCAGCGATTGTTGCTCGCGCTTGCCAGGTGCAAAGACGCATCGCACGAAACTCTCCAACGCAACTGACACCTTTTGCGCAGAGGAGTCGTAGTGTGTTTCAGCGGTGGCGCAGACCTCTGTCTCGGTCTCGCCTTCCCCATAGGTTTCGATAATTTCGCTAATGAACATGAGATTAGGTTAGTAAGAGAATGGAGGCAGGGCTTTCATGAGCCGGACACTTGCGAGTTCGCGTGAAACTCCCGTGCTTTCGCGAGAAGCTGGGCGTTGGTTAGATGGCTCTCATCCACGGCGAGCCAGCCGATGATCCGCTGGGCGATCTCAGGATGGTGCGACTGCACCCATGCCACGAATTGCTCCATTTCGCTGCTCATGCCCGTGCCACTGCCGAAGATGAGAATTTTACCCGCTCCGCGCAGCGCTTGGGCCACGGGCTCGAAAAAGCTGTTTGGGTCTGGCTTCTCCTTGCCTCTCGAGAAACTCTCGGAGTTCCGGGCATGGCGGAAAAAGTCCTCTGGCTCGTGTGGCAGAATGTGCTCGGGGACGGAACCGCGTATCGGCGACTGGAAGATGCGCGCCTCGTGGTGATCAATCACAAGTAGCCACTGCGTCTCTGCATCCTCGACGACGTGAGGGAGCGCTTCCGAACGCTCAAGAAAGTGCCGCAAAGACATGACCTCGTCTTTATCGGAAACATCTTTGGTGCGTGGTGGATGCAGGACCAACGTCTGCCCGTTTCGCGTCACTTTGAGCTTACCATTCGCCTCCTCGTGGATCTCCCCCAGCTGGCGGAAAAGGGCGTGGACATCCTGCCATCCCAAGTTGCATGTGATCGGATGTTGGAAGATCGCCTGGTATGTGCGCAGATGTGAGCCGCTGAGCGACGTGGCAGGTGAAGGTGCTTCCGTGGTTTCTGTTGTCTTCATAATCAAAACTCTCGGGGTTAAATTCCTGTGGCCACTGTCACCTGGCCGGACACTTGGGGTTTGGCCGGTTCGCGGTCGGATTCCGACACGTCCTGCGCGGAGCGGTTGTCGACCGTCATTTCAACGGCGCGCTCGCGCAGCCTTCCACGAGGCTCCGTAGCGGCTGCAACTTCGGCTGACACTGCCTTTGCCCGGGCCGTCGAAACGCCGCGCAGGTATTGCGCGCGCTCGAAGGCAGCCGGGTCGGGGCAATTCTCGTGGCTCATACAGCCTTTAAGTTGCTCCACCGATTCGTATTCGTGCTGCTCCATCCACTCGCGCATCTCGCGCTCGATGGTGCCGATATACTCAAGGCCGCGCCCGAGCAGGGCCGAGCAGAGCATTGTCACATCCGCACCAGCCATGAGCATCTTGAGTGCGTCCGTCGCCTCGTGGATGCCGCTGCTCGCAGCGAGGCTCGCCTCGATTCGACCCCGGAGGATGGCGATCCAGCGCAATGGCAACCGCATGGCTGTCGTCGTGCTCAAGACCACGTCCGGAAAGACTTCGCGGGTCTCCAGGTCGATGTCCGGCTGGTAGAAGCGATTGAAGAGCACAAGCCCATCCGCGCCGGTCTCGGAGAGTCGCCGGGCAAAATGGGAGAGGTTCGTGAAGTAAGGGCTGAGCTTTACCGCGACGGGAATTTTGAGCTGCGCTTTGACGGAGGCGACAATCGTTAGGTATCCGGTCTCGATATCTTCGGCGCTGATGTTCGGGTCAGTGGGAAGAGAGTAAATGTTTAGCTCCAACGCGTCGGCACCAGCCTCCTCGATCTGCTGCGCATAGGTGATCCAGTTCCCGAACGTGGAACCGTTGATGCTCCCAATGATCGGAATTTCCACTGCCTCCTTCGCCTGCCTGATGTGACCGAGGTAATCCTCCAGGGAAACTTCAAAGTTTGGCGGGTCCGGAAAATAGGCGAGCGCCTCCGGATACGGCGCCCGATCGTCCCGCAGTCCTTCACGTGAACCGATCGAAGCCACACGTATCTGCTCTTCAAAGAGCGAATGGAAGACAATCGCCGACGCGCCCGCGTCTTCCATGCGCTTGATGTTGTCAGGATCTTCGGACAACGGCGAAGCTGACGGCACCAGGGGCGTGCGTAGCTTCATGCCGAGATAGATAGTGCTGAGGTCCATAGGAGGTATTTAGCGGTTGAGTTGATGTGACGGTGCTCAAGAAGCGGGCGCAGCGCTGACTTCGGGTTCGATGCGGCGGATGCTTTCGGCGAGGACCGTGAAACTGCGGCCTTGCAGCCCAGCGCCCGCATTCTCCAGCATGAAAACACAAGGCCCAGCCGCAGTCTGAAGCGTAATCTCGGTCGCGTTAAGCAGACTTATATAACTTTCGTCCCAGGCGGTAATATGGATACTGCCGCCGCCCGTATTTACGTCGATCGCCGACGCCGTGGCGGAGAAGAAAAGGCCGCGAGGAGTGCTTAATTCGACCGTTAGGTCATTCATGATGATTAGGGCGGGAGAACGCGGGAAGTCGCCCGGCGCGGCTGCGCCAGGCAACTGAGCCGAAGTTCATCTTTTCTTTGGATCGACTGCTGGTTGGCTCGCTGCTTACGCGTCGACCTGCGGATGGGTTAGAGCTTTGGACCGGCCGCTTTGACCTCGGCGGTGGCGCCGGACTCGAACTTCTTGAAGTTCTCGATAAACAGCCCGGCGAGCTTGACTGCGGTCGCAGCAAAGGCCTTTTTGTCGGCCCACGTCTGCTCGGGAATGAGGATTTCCGCAGGCACGTTGGGCACCTCAGTGACGATGTTGATTCCAAAGATCGGGTCGGGCTGAGTCGAAGCGCGGGCCAAGGTGCCGTCGTGAATCGCGTCGATGATCGCGCGGGTGAATTTCAGTTTGATCCGCGAGCCCACACCGTGGCTGCCGCCGCTCCAGCCTGTATTGATTAACCAGACGTTGACGTGGTGCTTCGCGAGTTTCTCCGCAAGCAACTCCGCGTATTTCGCGGGATGCCAGACGAGGAACGGCGCGCCAAAGCACGCGCTAAAGGTCGCCGACGGTTCGGTGACGCCCATCTCGGTGCCCGCGACTTTCGCGGTGTAGCCGGAGATGAAGTGATACATCGCCTGCTCGGTCGTGAGCTTCGAGACAGGCGGCAGGACGCCGAAGGCATCGCACGTGAGGAAGATGATGTCGGTCGGATGGCCGGCGACGCAGGGCACCTTGGCATTCTGAATGAACTCGATGGGGTAAGCGCCGCGGGTGTTCTGCGTGATGCTGGTGTCGTGGAAGTCGACGTGATGTCCTTCGTCGTCGAAGACCACGTTTTCCAGCACACTGCCGAAGCGGAGCGCCTGAAAGATATCGGGCTCGTTCTCCGGCGTGAGGTCGATCGCCTTTGCGTAGCAACCGCCTTCGATATTGAAGATGCCGTCGTCGCCCCAAACATGCTCGTCGTCGCCGATGAGCCGGCGCTTCGGATCGGCCGATAGCGTGGTCTTGCCAGTGCCGGAAAGGCCGAAGAGCACGGAAGATTTTTCGTCCTTGGCGTCTGCCGTGGCCGAACAATGCATCGAGAGGAGTGCACGCTTCGGCATGAGGTAGTGCATGAGGGTGAACACACCCTTCTTCATCTCGCCGGCGTATTCGGTGCCGAGGATGACCATCTGCTTTTCCTCAAACGAAAGGTCGATCGAGGTTTTCGAAGTCATTCCTTCGGTCAGGCAATTCGCTGGGAAGCGGCCCGCGTTGAAGATGACGAAGTCAGGTTCGTCGAAGGTCGCGAGTTCCTCGAGCGTCGGGCGGATCAGCATGGTGTGCATGAAGAGCGCGTGGTACGGCCGCGCGCAGACGACGCGGATCTTCAGCCGATGCTGCGGATCCCAGCCGGCGAAGGCGTCGATCACATAGAGCCGCTCGCGGGTGTTGAGGTAGTCGATGGCGCGCTCGCGATTGAGCTGAAAACCACGCTCTTCCATCGGCACGTTGACCGCTCCCCACCAGACGTCCTGCTCGGAGTCGGGATGCCGAACCACGCGTTTGTCCTGCGGCGAGCGTCCTGTCTTCGCACCCGAGTAGGCGATCAGCGCGCCGGAGTCGGCGATGGAAGAGCCCGCCTCGTAGCGGATGGAGTGCTCATAAAGCTTGGCCGGCGAGAGGTTGCGGTGGACGGCTTCCACGGTGATACCGTAAGGCGCGAGGTTCAGTGGCGAAGGGCGGGTGGTGCTCATGATGTTCGGAGCGGGGATGTCCCCACTCACGAACTCCAGCGTCCGCGAACCCCGGATTTCCTGCTACGCATCCACCCGGAAAGACTCCGCGTTTCTTAGGGTCCCGTTCTTTACGCGAGACGGATGGAACGACCGTGGCCCGCCTGGATCACGCCTGCGCCAACGGGAGCTTTGCGCGATAATCCCGCGGCGATTCACCCGCAATCCTCCGGAACGCGCGGTTGAACTGCGAGAGCGACTGGAAGCCGACAGCAAACGCCACTTCACTCACGCGCCGTTTCGGATCGAGCAGGAGGTTGCGCGCCTTCTCCACGCGGGTGCGCGCCACGTAGTCGACAAAGTTGATTCCGGCCATCTCCTTGAACTTCGCGCTGAAATACGTCGCGCTCATGTTGACCGTCTTCGCCACGGCGGCGAGCGACAGTTCATCGTCGGAATGATCGCGGATATAGCTCCGTGCTTGTTCCATCGCCGGTGTTTCAGCTCCAGTGCCGTGCAGTGCGAGCGCGTTGCCGCACTCCGCGAGATGCTGCGCGAAGATCACCAGAAGCCGAATGAGCGCGTCGTACTGCTGCACCGTGAGGACGCGCGTGTTGAAGTAATGTTCCTCGAGTTTCTTCAAGTCGACCTCTGCGCCCCACCCGAGCAGCGTCGCCGCGATCCGCTTGAATTGCACTTTGTCCGGACGCTGCAGCAAGACCTGCCCGGTATGCAGAAACGCGATCACGTTCGCGCCGACCCGCACCGGCACGGCGGTTTCGCACATCCCGGCAAAGCACTTGAGCGTCTTAGGCTGGAACTGCGCCGCGGCCTCCACCTCACACTGCAAGGCGTAGCACTGGGCGCAACTCGCCGCGCAGCTCTCATCGGCTTTCGACAGAAGGGCGCAGAAAGGGTTCTCCTGCTTCCTGCCATATCGAACGACGTTGAGGAGCGTCGGCCCTTGCAGCCGCAAGGGCAGTCCCGTGCCTTGGGTGAAAGCGCGCTCATAGTCGCGATACATCTGCGACTCGGAGAGCACTTCCAGCGGATGCTGAACCGGTTTTCCGGGAGCGGTCATTGGGGGGAAGACGGACTCACGGCCGAGCTTCGCCCACAAAGCTCAAGAGACCTAGGGGAAAGTCCTTAGGGTGTGCTTTAGCGGGTTCTGCTCAGTGCGCAAACAATGCCGCAATCTCCAGCGTCCCGACGACAAGGAAGCACGAGGACGACGCCAAAGACCACGTTGGGTCATGAGGCGGTTGCGGCGGAGGGGGGTGCGCGAAAAGCGACGCGGTTGTTGAGGAAAAGCAAAGTCCCCGTGGCGACGGTTACGAAACAGGCTAGCCATACGTGCACCACCGGGGAGGCCGTGGGCTTTGTGCGCGTAATGGGAAGCAACTTGATTGGGTTTGCCGCCTTTGAGCGAAATCGGCAGGTGCTCAGCACGGGCAATCTGAGGCGCACGGATCAAGTCGCTCTTTTCATGATGGATTACCCAAGGCGCGAGCGGCTGAAACTGCTAGGACTTGTGAGAATGCTCGATGCGCGCGAACACGCGGAGCTGGTTGATCAACTCGCATCGGAGTCGCTGCGGATGAAACTCGAACGCGTTTTCTCTGATCCAGGTCGTCGGTCCTGACTGGGTCATCGCCATCGGTGAAGCGCCAGCGACGGGCTGCGGGCCGATGTCGTTTGCCTGTCGCGTCGTCGTTCCTCTGTTTAGCAGGCCTGTTGGTCTGTGGTCTGGACGCTTGCTCGAAGAGCTCGCACCTTCGCAGAGCTTGATCAGCCCTTCCGCCTCGGCTTTCGGAATAGCGCTGCGGCTTTTCCGGGGAATCCGTTAACCAGCTTGAGAAGATCGTCTAGGAGCGGTTTCATAAGTCGTCTGGGAAC
>DASVRY010000377.1:0-4139 GCA_036388395.1 Chthoniobacteraceae bacterium | reverse complement strand
GATTGGCGGCGAGGAATTCCGGAGTAAAGGTGAGGCTTTGCCGCGTCATCACGCGCTGCTCGATCTGGGGGAGGTCGCGGTATTGGTAGTGTCGATAGATGACCTGCTCGCTCCCGGCGCGGGCGAGTCGTCCCGGCAGATAATCTTTCACTGACCAGCGGAGCCACGGGAGATTGCGAAAGATGCGAGGCATCGAGGTCTGCATGCGGTAATACCGGCGGCGCTCCGTTATAGGGCGACTACGATTGGCCAGCGACTCGCGGCCACTCAACCAATCCTGACGCTCGCTCTCGGTGTAGTAGAAATTTGCGTGGGCGGAAAAAAGGTGATCCGCACCTCGCGCCGCGGCCTGCTCGATCTTTTCGCGGAACCCTTCCTCTAGAAATTCATCGGCGTCGATGATCACCCACCAATCTCGCGCGGTTGCATACTGCCGCGCCTGGCTCCAAAGCACCGCCCGCGCTTCATCTGGATGCTGATTGCGCAGGCAACCGGCGAGGATCAACTTCGGCTCGTTGGCCGCAATTTCGCGGATGATTTCAATGCTCCCGTCGTGGCTGCCACAATCAACGACAAGCAGACCGTCGAGCTGAGCCACGGCTGCACGGAGCGTTTGTCCGAGGATGTCGCCCTCATTCCGGACGACCATCAGCCCAACGCATTTCACGGCTCGGCAACGCCTCTAGCTGGCGAGATGCTCTTCGATACAGCTCTTGATCGCATCGAGGCTCACCGGCTTTGCAATGAAGGGGAACCCCGCGATCGTGTGGCCGCCTTCCTTCTCCGAGACGATGGCGGTGAGGAAAATGATCGGTACCTTTGCGAGCATCGGATCGGACCGAATCTGCTGCGCGACCTCGCCGCCATCGATTCGCGGCATGACGATATCGAGAAAGATGATGTCCGGCCGAAATTCGCGCGCGGCCAGCCAGGCCTGCGTGCCGTCGTTTTCCTCGCGCACTTCGTAGAGGCCGGTCTTTTCTAGAGTCAGCTTGAGGAGCCGAGTGAAGCCGGACTCGTCGTCCACGATGAAGATGCGCTTTTTTTCCATGGGCAGTGAGGCTGAGTCTGAAGCGAAAAGGCAGCGCTCGGCTAGACCTGAAATGCAACCGTGACCCGTGTCCCGCCGTCAGGCAGATTCCGGAGATCGACGGTTGCGCGGTGAAGGTCGATGATCGTCTTCACGACCGAAAGTCCGAGCCCGGTGCCTTTTCCGGTCGGCTTGGTGGTGAAGAACGGCTCGAAGATCTTCGGCAGCTTGTCTTCCGGGATGCCCGGGCCCGTGTCGTCGATCTCCGCGATGACGAGCGTTTCACCGACGCGAAACGACTCGGATTGTGCGCTCGCGACATTTGCGCCCACCCCAGTGAGCTGCTTCGAGTAGGTGCGGACCGTAAGGGTGTGCGGATGTTCGCTGGGCGCATCGAGCATCGCATGGATCGCATTGCCGATGAGATTGATGAAAACCTGACCAATCTTTCCGGCATCAAGTTTCAAGGTCGGCAGATCGCGTTGCATCTCGCGGATGAGTTCGATGCCTTTCATCTCCCCCTTCACCAGGGTGAGGGCGCGATTAAGGATGTTGTTTAGGTTTTCGAGCTGCGCCTCGAGCTTCTTTGGTGCCGAAAAGTCGAGCAACCCACGGATCACGGCGTCGGCGCGATTCACGGCGTCGGTCATGTCGGCGAGAACTGAGCCTGTGACCTCGTCCCGCGCCGATTCCTGACTGGAGAGGTATTCGACACCGATCTTCAGCACTTGGAGCGGGTTCTTTACCTCATGAGCAACGCCCGCGGCGAGTCGTCCGATGGATTTCATCTTCTCCGCCTCGATGAGCTGAAGCTGCACCGAACGGAGCTCCTGATGGGCTGCTTGCAGCTTGTCCATGGCAGCGAGCACCTCCTCGCGGCTTCGCGCCAGCTCGGCATTCGCCTCGCGGAGATGCTCGTCCTGCGCCTTCCGCTCGGTGATGTCGCGGCTGATGCAGACGAGCCCAAGCATCGTTTCGTCGTCGTCGCGCCACGGGACTTTGGTGGTTTGCACCCAACGCTTCCCCCCGCTCCGGTCGACGATTCGCTCCTCGAGATTGATGAGCGGCACGCCGGTCGCGAGCACGTCGTTATCCGTTTGCTGGAAGGTCTCCGCGACTTCGTCTGTATAGAAATCAAACGCGGTGCGCCCAATGACTTCTGCTGAACGGCTGACCCCAAGCCACTCCTGATGAGCGCGGTTGTTTAGCAGATAACGTCCGGCAGTGTCTTTGAGAAAGATGAGGTCCGGTAGATTGTTGATCACGCTTCGGAGGAGATTGCGCTCGATGCCGAGCTGCTCCTCCATCTGCTTGAACTCGGTGATCTCACGTGAAATTCCACACGTGCCGACGATCCGGCCCTGACGATCGCGCAGCGGAAGCTTGGTCGTGAGTGACCATGAGTGACGACCGCTCGTCAGGGTTTCCCGTTCTATTTTGCCCAGCATCGGCTCGCCGGTTTCCATCACCCGCTCCTCGTCCTCACGCGCCTCGCGAGAATGTTCTTCGCCGTAAAAGTCCGCGTCCGTTTTGCCGTAAGCTTCCTCGGGATTCACGAGCCGAAAGAGGTCGGTCAGGGCTTGATTGATCCGGATGAAGCGGCTCTCTCGATCTTTGAAATAGATCCGGTCCGGGATGTTCTCGAGCAGCGTGTGAAGCAGTTCGCGCTCGTGGGCGAGCGCGGCTTCAGTGCGAGCCCGCTCCAGCGCATAACGCATCGCGCGATGCAGAAGTGGGGCATCGATATGGCCCTTCACGAGATACTCCTGTGCACCGAGGTGGACGGCTTCGAGCGCCAGCTGTTCGTCCGCGACTGCGCTCAGCACGACGATCGGAAGCTCCGGCGCGATGCCGTGCAAGTAGGAGAATGTCTCTACGCCCTTGGCATCCCGCAGGGTGAGATCGAGCAGGGCAAGATCGACCTCGCCAGACTGCATGACCCGCGCGGCCATTTCGAGCCGATCCGCAACATGCGTGACGATGAATCCGCTCCCGGCCGTGGCGTCTTCCACCATTTGGCGCAAGAGTTGGAGATCGCGTGAGTGATCCTCAATCAAGAGCACCCGGCATTTTTCTGGGGAGGAAGTGGGCATCGGAGTTGCCAAGGACGGACCTTACCGGCGCGCGCGGAGAACGCCAGCAGTTCTCCGCGGCCGGAGGCCTGTTTCGTCCTCCTACTCCTACTCGTCCTCGGCAAACGCCGAACGCCGAACGCCGAACGCCGAACGACGAACTTCTAAATCCCAACCTCTACTTCCTACTTCCCGAGGCTCTTCGCGATTGCGTTCCGCAGCGTGTTCAGCGTGAACGGCTTGCTTACGACCAGATCCACACCCTCCGGCTGTTCGCCGTTCCCGGCCATCAGATCACCAAAGCCAGTCAGAAGGATCAGCGGCTGCCCTGGCTTGAATTTCTTCACCTCGGCCGCGAGCTGATCGCCATTCATCTCCGGCATCGCCCGGTCCGTCATCACGAGATCGAACGTACCCGCCTTGAATTTCTCCAAACCATCCCGTCCGTTCACTGCGGTGGTTACGTCGTGCTTATCCTCGCTCAGGTAAACGCCGAGCACCTCTCGGACAAGCGGCTCATCTTCCACCACCAGAATTCGCAGAGGCTCCGTCGCGTGAGCAGTTGGCTTCGGAGCTGGCGGTGCTTTTTCGCCACGCTCCAGTGGGAGCGAAATGGCGATCGTAGTCCCGCGGCCTTCTTCACTCTGAATATCGATCTCGCCCTCATGCCGGCGGATGATCCCGTAAACGCTTCCGAGTCCGAGCCCGGTTCCTTGATCTTCCTTCGTGGTGAAAAATGGCTCCATGCAGCGCGCCTTCACTTCGGGGCTCATGCCGAGCCCGTCGTCGGTAACCGTGATGACCACCCAGCGGCCTTGTGTTTCCGTGCGGATGTCGATTGTGCCCCGCTTCGGAATCGCGTCGATCGCGTTAAAGATGATGTTCACCAGCGCCTCGCGCAGCTCAGCCTCATCGCCCGCCACGGTGGGGACGTTGCCCAGTTCAGTGCGGATCTCGATGTTCACGCCAGCGGCGAGCGCCTGATCCTTCCACTGTGGCTGAGTAAAGGAGACGACCTGCTGGATTACATCGTTGAT
>DASVRY010000376.1:0-3196 GCA_036388395.1 Chthoniobacteraceae bacterium | reverse complement strand
AAAACCGCCTTTAGATCAGCTCCAGAGAAATCCTTCGTTTTCTTCGCGATGATGCCGGCGTCAAGATTGTGCGTCGGCTTATCCTTTGCCATCACGTTGATGATCGATTTCCGCGCGGGTTCATCTGGTGGCGGCACAAAGAGGATACGGTCGAAGCGCCCGGGACGTCGGAAGGCCGGATCAAGGTGCCACGGGGCGTTCGTCGCGCCCAGGATGAGGAGGCCATCGTTATTGCCGACGTTGCCATCCATCTCGGCGAGGAATTGGTTGATCAAGGTGCGGCCCGCGCTCCGTTTGAGGTCGTTGCGGTCAGCGGCGAGTGCGTCGACTTCGTCAAAAAAGAGCACGGCAGGGGCGTGGCTTCGCGCGAGCTCGAAGATGGCGTGGAGGTTCTTCTCCGAATTGCCCAGGTAGAGGTCGAGGATCTGGTGAATGCCGATGGAGAGGAAGTTTGCCTGGATCTCACCGGCGGTCGCGCGGCTGAGTAGCGTCTTGCCGCATCCCGGCGGGCCGTAAAGAAGCACGCCGCCGCCGACCTTTTTTCCGTAGGCTTGGAAGAGCTGCGGATTCTTCAGCGGGTGGATGATCTTCATCCGGATTTCCTCCTTCACCGAATCCATGCCGCCGACATCGCTGAAATTCATCTTCGGCCGTTCAATCTCGGCGGGCCCTGCTGCTGATTCTTCCTCGTCACTCGCAGAATCCGGCGTCCAGGCCGAACCAGCGACGGTGACTTTCTCGGGCTCATCGCGCGTTGGCTCCGGCCGGCCGCCGCGGTGCAGCTCCTGTTCGAGCGCCGGATCTTTCATCGTCGCGTCCAGCTCCAGGGCGCGGGAATAGCACTGCTCCGCCGAAGGGCGATTGCCTTCGCCGGCATGAAGCCGGGCGAGCAGCAGATGAGCGGGGGCGAATTGCGGGTGCTGCTGGATGACGGATTCCGTGCGGACGAACGCCTCGCTCGTTTTGCCGCCGAGATTGAGGGTGCGAGCAATCCCGACCTTGGCCTCGGCGCGCTGCGGCTCGAGCGCGAGCACCCGCTCGAAAAGCGCGCGCGCTTCGTCGAGGGACCATTCCTCGAGCGAGGCTTGGGCCAGGAGGAGAAGGAGGGGAATGTTGTCTGGAGAAACGGCGACGGCCTGGCGGAGGGGGTCCAATTTGGACATGGCCGGGACTGTGGAAGTGGATGCGAGCGGAGGAAAGCGAAAATCCGCTGGCACCGCTCTGCCTGCGTGCACTCCGGGGTGGTGGCACAGCCGCTGCTCTCTCCCTAGGTGCAGCCCTTTTTCTATTACCATGAACTTCCTCGTCGTTGACGATAATCGTCTCCTCAACCGCTTCCTCACCACCTATCTCCGCGGAAAAGGGCACTCTGCCTCTTCTCTTACGGACAGCTCCAAAGTGCAGTCCTGGCTCGACCTGAATCCGTGCGACGGACTGATCCTCGACATCGGCATGCCGAAGATTGATGGCCTGACGCTGATCACAATGATCCGCGAAAAATTCCCCGAGCTTCCAATTGTGATGTTCACCGGCCTTGGCTACGACGAAGACGCAATGCAGGCGGCACGCAAAGCCGGCGCAAACGGGTATGTGAGCAAAGGCCTCGGCCCCAGCGAGATTTACTCGGCTCTGATGCGTGTGCTCACGCAGCACTCCGCAAATGCCGGTCAAGCAGCACGCTGAACAGGCCAGCGATCAACCCGCTACTTCGGCGAGGCGTTTCTTGAGGAGCGTGGCTTCCCACTGTCCGGAGACTTGCGGCTTGTCCAGATAGCCGTAGTTCAGCCGCGATCCGGTGCAGGCAAAGAGCAGCCGGGAGATCTTTCCAAGAGGCCCCATGCCCATGACGGACAGCGGGAGCGACGTTCCCAAGGTCCGGGAGCTGGAGCGCCGCCCCGGAGAATGAGAATTGTGAGCAGCTTTCTGCCCGCCAAGCAAAGCAAGCAAGCGTGAGAGATCAGGGGCCGCGTTCGCGTGAGCTGCGATTTTGAACAGATCAGCTCCTAATGAAGCGGCACGATCGCGTAATTCCCGCATCACCTCAAGGCTCGGTGTGCGCCGAAAATCATGATGCGAGATGATAATGGCTACACCAGCGGCACGCGCTTCGTTGCACACGTCGCGCAGCCGTTCTGCCGAACGGAGCTCGACGTCGATGTAGGCCGCGTGCGGGAGAAGCGCGCGATACAGCTCGGCGCGCTGCTGCCAGGTCAGTTTTGCGGCTCCACCCTCGTGCGCGTGGCGCACGGTCACGATCCGCGGCTGACTCAACCCGGGCACCGCACGCTCCAGAGCCAAAGGATCGTCTGCGAAGTGGTCGATCCGCAATTCGAGCACATCGACATCATCGGGTTTCAACCGCAGCGCCTGACGCAGCGAACCCGGCGAGTAAATTGTCCCAACCACCAGAGGTGCAGACTGTTGCCACATAGATAATTTGTTCGCTGTCATTATCAATAAGAGCACCTATCTTCGCGCACCCCTGCCGGGGAGAAAATTCGATGCTTGGTCGTAAACAAGAACTCAACCTCCAGTTTCAGCAGATCATCGATGGAGTTTTGATGGTCGTCTGCTTCTGGTTTGCGCACGCTTTGCGTTTTCTGGGCTCTGGTCTGCCGATCATCGACCGTCCGATCGAACCTTTCTCGGAATTCCAGTGGCTGCTGTTCGTGATCATGCCTTTCGGGCCGATCATGCTCGAGCTGCAAGGCTATTACGCTCATCCGCTGCAAAAGACGCTCGGCAAGTCGCTCGAGCAAATCGCACGTGCGGCTTTTTGGCTTGGCCTGCTGATTGCCGCGTGCGGCTTTTTCCTGAAACTCAATGTGCCCCCTCGCGCGGTTCTGCCCATCTTTGCGCTCCTGGCCACCGGGGCGCTTCTGCTTCGGGAGCGCTTTACCATCATCAGCTTTCGGCGAAGGGCGCAGAGCGGGGCGCTGCGCGAGCAGGTCATTCTTGCCGGCATGCCAGAGGACCTACGTCAGCTCCGCCAGAGCTTCACGCCGGAGCAGACTCTGGAGCTCGAGATCGTCGAGGAGATCGATATCGAGACGCGTCCCACTGAGGAGCTGATCGAGGCGCTGCACAAACATTCGGTGAGCCGCGTGATCTTCGCAGGCGGCCATAGCCACCTGAACCGGCTGCAGGATGCGATCGCCGCTTGCGAGATCGAGGGCGTGGAAGCGTGGCTGGTTGC
>DASVRY010000375.1:0-1681 GCA_036388395.1 Chthoniobacteraceae bacterium | reverse complement strand
GTGATCAGTGGCCGAACGATGAAACGCATCGCGAAGGACAACGATGCCGAATGGAAGAGCACCACGCCGGCGGAAAAGCACGCGAGACGCCCGCCACCGAGCCACCTCATCGTAACGCCGGCCTTCATCGAGCCAATGCAGTGCAAGGCTGTAACCAAGCTGCCCTCGGAGGATGGCTGGACCTTCGAGATCAAATTTGATGGCTACCGGTGTCTCGCGGTGAAAAGCGGTGATGTGATCACGCTGTTTTCACGCAACGAGAAGACATTCAACGACCGCTTCCCCGACGTTGTGGAAGCGCTCCGTACAATCGAAGGTGACTTCGTTCTCGACGGTGAAATCGTCGCACTAGACGAGCAGGGCAAGCCGTCCTTCCAGCTTCTCCAAAATTCCCGATCTCGAACTCTGCAGGTCTACCTATACGCCTTCGATCTGCTCAACCGGAATGGTGAAGCATTGCACACGGAGCCAATCGAACGACGACGCGAGCGGCTGAATGAACTGCTGTCGAACCCGGTGGATCCGCTCCGGCTTTCACTGTTGCTGCAAGCCCCCGCAAGCCAGGTATAGGAGGCAGTGAGGGTCCTCGGACTCGAAGGCGTGGTCGGCAAACGCAACGGCTCCGCATACGAGCCGGGCAATCGATCTGGGGCATGGGTCAAGCAGCGCACCAATCCCGAGCAGGAGTTTGTGATCGCCGGCTATGTGCCGGGAAGACACGGCTTCGATTCGCTGCTCGTGGGCGTTTACGACTCCAGGCGTTTGCACTTCGTAGCGAAGGTCCGGAACGGCTTTGTCGCCCGCACCCGCGAGGAGATCTTTCCTGAGCTGAAAAAGTTGCTCACCGCAACTTGTCCCTTCGTGAATCTGCCTGAGACGAAAGCGTCAAGGTGGGGTGAGGCTCTCACTGCTGAGAAGATGAAGGAGTGTCTCTGGCTCAAGCCAAAGCTGGTTTGCCAGGTGGCGTTCGTCGAATGGACTGAGGGAGGAAAGCTGCGGCATTGCACCTTTGTCGCAATGCGCGACGACAAGAAAGCCGCCACTGTGGTGCGCGAGACGTGAGCTAAGCTGCGGCGACTGCGGCTTCCTCAAAGAGTCCAGGATTGCCGCCAACTCGAACTTTTACCAAACTGGCTTGGAGGTGAGGCGGGAAGGATGGCGCTGCCATCAACGCTCGGAACTGACCGCACATGGTTAGCTGCCACTCTTACCGTTTATCTCCTGGAGGACTCCTGCAGCAATCTTGTGGGAACGGAGGCGGGCGGAGTGATCGAAGATCTGTGCGGTGCAGATGATCTCATCCGCGGCTGTGAGTTCGAGGAGCGCCTCGAAGTCGCGACGGACAGTTGCCGGCGATCCGACGGCTGAGCAACGTGTCATGCTCGCGACATGCGAGGCTTCGAGCTGACTCCAGCGGCCTTCCATCGTGTCGAGCGGAGGTGCAAGTTCGGAGCGCGCACCGCGGATTAATCCGAGGAACGCCTGCTGTAGGGAGGTGAAAAGTCGAGCCGCCTCTGCGTCGGTGTCAGCGGCAAAAATGTTCACGCCGATCATCACGTAAGGCGCCGCGAGTTGCGGCGAAGGGCGGAAGTTTCCGCGGTAGATGGCGAGAGCGTCGTGCAGAAAGCCGGGGGCGAAATGCGAGGCGAAGGCGAAAGGCAGGCTGAGTTCGGCGGCGAGG
>DASVRY010000374.1:0-6907 GCA_036388395.1 Chthoniobacteraceae bacterium | reverse complement strand
CCGGTGTTGCTCACGAGCAGGCGGTGACCGACTAGCACGGGAGTGACGGCATTCGTAAAATCGCGCGAGGTGGTCCGGTGCGAGAAGATGGTCTTCCCATCTGCAGGATCGAAGACGTCCAAGCCTTCGCCTTTGAACATCGCCACATAACGCTGCCCATCCCGCTCGAAGCTGCGCGCAGAGCTGTAGCCTGCTTCGCCTTTACCGGCGCGCCAGAGGAGCTTTCCGCTCGCCGCCTCCAGCGCCGCGGTCGAGCCCGTCCCGTCTGGACCGCTCCCGAGGTCGACGAAGATCCGGCCGTTCTCGACGAGCGGGGATTGCGTGTAGCCATAGACGGGGCGTTTCCCGCCGAGGTCGGTGATGAGATTCTGCCGCCAGACGAGCGCTCCAGTCGCCGCATCGAGGCAGACGAAATCGCCCTCGCGGCTGACGGCGTAGACCTGACCATCGGCGATGGTCGGGGTCGCTCCAGGGCCAGCAGGAACGATCGGCATCTCGTGCGCTGCCGTCACACACGGAAAGGAATGGCGCCACCGCTCTTCGCCCGTCGCCGCATCGAGCGCCACGACATGGTCATTGCCCTTGCCGTCGTTCCCCTGGGTGATCATTCGGCCGCTGGCGAGGACGCACGAACTCATGCCGACCCCGACCTGCGCCCGCCAGAGCACCCGCGGTCCTTCAGCGGGCCAATCCTTCCGCCAGCCCGTCTCCGGTGAAACCCCGTCGCGCTGTGGTCCCCGCCATTGCGGCCAGGGAGTTGCCGTCGAGAGCTTTGCCACCGGCGCATTCGCGGTGGGCGTGAGCTCAACGATCTGGAGCGTCGGAAGCTGTGCTTTTCGATTCGATCCGCCAACGGCGAGCAGCTGGCCATCTGCCAGCGGGAGCAGCCGGTGGAAAAAGCGGGCGGGCTCGAGTTCCGCGACTTCCTCCCAGCGCGATTCATCGGCGCTCAGCGCAGAGATTTTGCCCGAAAGCGGGCTGACGAGCAGCCGGTCACCGCTCACACAGGCCGCGACTCCAAAGCCGGCCATCAGCCCTTCTGGTAGATTGGGGCCTTTGCCCCACTTGCCGGTCGCGATCTCACACCAGTCAACCTCGAGCGACGGTTCATCTGGCCGGTTCATCCCGCCGATAAACCAGATCCGCCCGCCCCATGAGACGGTCGCTAGAGCGCGCCGCTGAAACGGCTGCGCAAGAGTCTGCCAGCCGCGCTCGGGCGCTGAAAGGTCCAGCGAGTAGGCGGTCTCGGACCAGACGGCGTTTTCTCCCTGCCCCTCGCCGGCGAGCTTCCAGCCGCCGCCAACGTGAAGCGTATTACCGACGATCACCGCGTCGTGGCTGGATCTTGGTTCGGGCAGCGATGGGAGGGGCTCCCAAACCTGCTTGGTCGGGTCGAAACGCACGACGTCGCTGGTGGAGTGCAGATCGTTCTTCTCGCCAGGAGCATTCCGCGCCTGCAGACCGCCGATGCGGATGATCTTCCCCTCATGCGCAACGAGCGACGGGCTGACGAGGCCAGGGCCACCGGAGAGCTTCTCCCACTCGGTGCCGCCCGGCATCCGGAGGCGAAAGAAGTCGCCTTTGACCGACTCGCGATGGAACTCGTGAGCCTTGCCCGCATTGCCGCCATAGATGTAAAGCCAGCCGTCCGCCAGGGTGGCGCCGAAGCTCGTGGCCGGTTGCGGGAGTCCTGGCAGCTCCGCGGACTGAGCGGAGACCAGGCTGAGAAGTAGCGCGAGAGTGAAGTGAAGTCGTTTCATAAGGAGTCGCTGGAAAGAGTATTGCTGAGATTAGGAGTCGGAAGGCTGGCCAAGCACCCAGGTCGGTTCGTCAGCCTCCGCCGCTTGAGAACTCCAGCGGCGCATATCGTCCATCTGCGTGAAATCCAGCAGTTCGATATGCCCATCGAGCATCGCGGCGAGCGCACGATCCTCGAATCGGAAATCCACGTGGCCATACGCTGCAGCCCCCTCGCTCGCGTCGTATTTCTTGGGCCAGCGCCGGCCGGTGCCGGTCGGTGCCTCCACCTTGAAGTAACCTGGCACCTTCGCGCCGTTGCTCTCGTAGCCTGCTGAAGCGAAGACAATGAGCCGGGATGAGTGCGCGGTCTCGGAGAGCCGACGCACACAGAAAGAGCCATACGCCTTGGTTGCGCGCGGGTTATCCGGGTTGAGCGTCTTGTAATCTCCGCCGACGAAGACCGTGTTCAGCCCGAAGGAGGGCGAGACACTGACCGCGTAAGCGTAGGCCTCGGGTTCGAGCTGCCGATCTTTGACAAGCCGGGCGTCGCCGGTCTTCCCGTAGAGGATTCGCAGATCGTAGCTGAGGTAAGGCGCGAGACGCCACGGGTAGCGGCTGCTCACCGGGCTGTGCAGCTCTTTGCCGGCATCGTCCTGCGCCGGGAAATCGCCATAACCAGGGAGCAGAGCGCCGTCATTGTCCGCAGCATAAGCGGCATAGGCGACCATCACCTGACGCGCCGCAGATGTTTCGCTCGCGACCAGACCGCGCCGCTTCACTCCATTTACGACCGGAAGCGTGATCGCGGCGAGAAGGGCGATGATGCCCATGACGACGAGCAGTTCAATCAGAGTGAAGGCTTCCCGCCGGATGTAATGTTTCATCGGGCGCTTAGAGGGTCACCGCCTGCCGCCGGCGTCGGCTCATGAAAATAGTCGCTGTGCCGAGCAGCAGGCCGATCGAGGAAGGCTCCGGGACGGCGCTCAGCTCTAGATGAAGCCGTGCTGGGAACCCGGCCGCTCCAATTTCCTTCGCGTCGAACTCCGGGCGGGTAGCATCGCCGCCTTGCGAGGCTTGGTGTAACGATGTCGCGAGAAGATTCAGAACGCCGGCGTTGAGAGATTCGCGGAGATAGCTGACGACGTTCGGGTTCTGCAGATCGAGGGTAAAGACCACGTCCATGCGGTCGTCTTCATCCAGCTTGATCGTGCCATTGGCGTTCAGATTCCGCGGGGCCACCTGACCGATTGCGAAAGGCACCGGGTCAAATGCGTCGCGGATGTTGTTCGATACGTCTCGCGTGGCAGTCAGCGTCCCACCGTCGGTCGCGTAGATGTTTCGCACACCTTCGCCAGTGCTTGGGCTGGGGCTCGTAGTGTATGGAGTCGTCTCCGTGATATTCTGCGCCGTGTAAGTGCCACGGTAGCCGGCGCCGTAGAGCTCGATCGGACGACCTGGATCATCACCATTGATCGGGGCGCCTGTCGTCAGATCGTAGGTGCTGCGCGGATCGTAGGTCGCGTCGTATACGATCTTATTCGCCGTCGCAAACGAGAGTGAGAGCGTGAGTGTCGCCCTTTGGATTTCGTAAGCCCCCGCGCCGAGTCCCGCCGGCACCTGGCCGGAAAGGCTGAAGCCGACGAGGAACTGCCCGTCGCGGTCGTCAAAGCTCCCCACATTTCCGACAGCTCCGAAAACTGGGGCGGTGGTGCGCGCGCCGCCACCGCTGGCGGCAAAAGGATAGACCCACTTGTCGATGGTCGGGGCGCTGCGATCAACGACGAAGCTCTCTGCGTGAAGCGAGGTTGCACCCGCGAAGCAGGCGAGCGAAACGCGCAAGATTTTGGTAACTGGAAAACGCATGTCGACGTGCTATGAGATACTGAGACCCATTCGCAACAACAAATCGTTGCTTGAGGCGTTTTTTACCCTGCCGTCGGATCAACTCTACTCGGGGACTGGACAGGCGAGCTTCTGCTGCTGCGCGATCTTTGCTTCGGGAGGAATCACCTTCTGCAAGCACGCCACGTAATTTTCTGCCTCTCAAAGTATGGGATAGGGAACGCGTGCCGTTCACTCCTGTCGTCGGAGGATCCATGAAGGCCTCCAAGCACCGTTGGTCGCCCTGCACGTCTTCGCCAATTCGTGCGGATTGCCAAAATCCGGGCTGTCATCGACGTGCAACCATGCGCGCAACAGGGATCCGAGGAGATCCCGCCGCGGCAAGGAGCATTGGTTCGCCGTAAAGTTGCGGGCCCGCTGAGCGGAAACCATTTGACCGGCACGGTGTGATCTCCTAGTCACTTCCCTCCCGCATCGCCGGGCTCTCCAACCTTATGGGACAACAAAACAACAAAATCGAAAAACGCCGCCGCCGCATTGCCTACCTGGAGCGCCAGAAGATTAAGGCCAAGGAAGCGGCTGCATCCAAGCCCAAGGCCAAGCGCCCTGCTGCACCAAAGAAGGAAAAAGCTGCTCCAGCGCCAGCCGCTCCCGCTCCGGTAGCGGAAGAGACTGCTGTAGCGGAATAAGGCGCTCTGCGCAAAGGGTCACGCCCGTTCAACCTCTCTGACTCGCGGCGGGGTGACCGGCGGCTAAGGCCGCTTTCATTTTCCAGAGGAGCGTGCTTCGATGCGCTACCTGATCGTTGACGGCCATAGCGTGATCTTCGCGTGGCCGGAACTTCGGAAGCTGCATGAGCGGCGCACTTCTCTCGCTCGCGATGCGCTGACCAAGCTGCTTGTGGAATATCAGGACGCGTCCGAGGTGCGGGTGGTGGTCGTCTACGATGGGAAAGGGAAAGAGGCTGGCGAGGATTCTGCCCCCGGCGGTATCCAGGTCTTCTACTCGGCGGCCGGCCAGACCGCCGATTCGATCATCGAGCGGCTCGCTGCGAAGTACGCGGGTGAGCATGATATTACCGTCGCCACCTCCGACATGATGGAGCAGCAAACGGTGAGCAGCTTCGGCGCCTATACCACGACCGCGGAAGGGCTCCTCGCCATTCTTGGTGAGGCTCAAGCGGATCTTGCCCGAGAGCTGAAGAAGCTCCGCCGAAAGTAGCTGACCGTCGGCAGGCAGCGGCGTCTGACGATTTTCTGACAATCCTTTTACACCGCTCTGACGACTAGCCCGCGACGCTTGTGCAGGATGCCCGTATGAAAAAAGTACCCCGCAAGGTGGCCTTCGCAGCCAAGGTCGCCATCGCTTTTACCACTCTCCCATCTGCTGAAGCGAAGGGCATCAGCCGGCAGCCATGAGAATGCTCTGGGTTACGGCAGTAGTTCTTCTTGCGGCCGCTTCCAGGTTGGACGCCGCTGACGACGAGTTGGTAGTCCATGAGTGGGGCACCTTCACCACGCTCCAGGATGAGGACGGGGCGCCAATTAGCGGCATCAACACAGACGATGAACCGGTCCCGGATTTCGTCCACCGGCTGGCGCGGAGCTTCTTCCTTTCGCCAAGCGAGGCCCCGCCAGCTTTCTTCCAAGGTGCGCCCCGGTGTCACCCGGACGTGACGATGCGGCTGGAAACGCCGGTGCTCTACTTCTACCCGAACGGCGGGAAAATCCCTCCGCCCTTCGACGTTGGAGTGAAGTTCCGTGGCGGATGGCTTACGGAGTTCTTCCCGGCAGCTGAGGCGATTGCACCCGGCTTCGATGCGGACGAGCCAGATCGGCCTTTCCCCGGCGCGCCTGCGCTTCAGGAGAGCCGCTTCGACCGTGGCTTCGGCAGCCTGAAAGCCGACGCTTCCGCCGAACTGCTCTGGAAGGGCGTGAAGCTGGCCGTTCCCGGTTCCGGCCCCGAAACAGACGATCCGGTGTGGCTTGCGCCGCGTGCGGTGCAGGCGGCCATGCTCGAGACCATCCATGGGGAGCGCGAAAAGTTCCTTTTCTACCGGGGAGTTGGCACTGCTCGCGCCGCCCTGCAAGTGCGTCGTGATGTGCATCAGCAAACGCTGGCGATCAACGATTCGGCCCCAGCTGCCGACTTATCTTCGACAGACCACCTGAATAAGATCCCGTCGGCCTGGCTGGTTCATGTCCGGGCGGATGGCACCTGCGCTGTGCGCTCCGCGGGAGAACTGCCTCAGGGCAAGTCGCCGCGGTGGACCGTGCCAGCGAGCTTCGCCCCGGCGGAGTTTTCCCATGCAAACCTCTCACGCCTGCAGGATGAAATGCGTGCCGCTCTCGTCCGCGCCGGCCTCTTCACCGACGAGGCGGAGGCACTGCTCCGAACGTGGCAGGTCTCGTACTTCAAGAGCCCTGGCTTGCGCCTTTTCTACCTCTGCTCACAGGCCGAAGTAGAGAAGCTACTGCCGCTGGAGATCTCGGTTCCGGCCAAGATTACCCGAGTCATGATCGGTCGGGTGGAGATCGTAACCCCCGAGCAGCGCGCCCTTTTAGCGAAGATTGCCGCCGGTCCATCCGTGGAGCTCTGGAAAATGCGCGGCCCGACCGGCGCGTCCGACTTCTTCAAGGATCCGCAGAATGTCCGACGGTGGAACGCAGTGATGGAGGGTCGTGCGCCATTGCGCGATCTGGGCGTGCCGATCCCAGAGATTTACGGTGCTTACCTGGAGCTCGGCCGGTTCCGGAATGCTTTGCTCCTGGACGAGGCGAAACGCCGGAGCACCCCAGCTCTGGCGGAGTTCATCAAGACGAACAGCTTCGACTTTTACAAAATCACCCTACCCCGGCAGTAGCTTCCTGGGTCATTTGCTCTCAGCGTTTCTCCAAACGCGGTCATCCTGAGCGGAGCGCAGGCGGAATGGCGGGCGGAATGGCGGGCGAAGCGCAGTCGAAGAGCCGAGGCTTTGCGAGACAGCGCCGGGGAGGATGTGGGCGGCGCAACTGATACCCCCTGGCTCTCAGGCAGCGTCTTGCAGGGTGAAGCGCACAGCACGCCAGCTACGCAGCGGCATCTCTCCGGACCTTCCGCGGGGTCCTTCGACTGCGCGCCCAAAGCGGCGCTCCGCTCAGGATGACTGAACGCGCATAGCCCATTCATGAATGACAAAACAACAGCCGCGCCTAGGAGCCGCAGGCGGATGTTGCGCACGATCGGACGAAGCGACGCGGGATAGTTCACAGCAGCGCCCGCGCATCTGACATTTTTCTGACAATCCTTTTGCGCCGCTCTGACAACCAGCCAGTGCCGCTGGTGC
>DASVRY010000373.1:0-8200 GCA_036388395.1 Chthoniobacteraceae bacterium | reverse complement strand
CACGTCATCGAGCGGGCCGGCGTTGTGCGCCATCACATTGTCGAAATAGATCCGGAGCCCGAACCGATGCGCGACTTCGATCAGCCGGAGCAGATCCCCTTTCGTGCCGTAGCGTGTGGCGATCGAGCCGCTCTGATCCTTATCGCCGAGATCGAAACGATCGAGCGGATCGTAGCCGACCGAATAGGTTCCCGCAGACGCCTTCGCCGGAGGCGGCAGCCAGAGGGAGGTGTAACCAGCCTCCGCCAGTTCCGGAACGCGGCGCTCGATCTCTTTCCACGACGTATTGAAATACTGCAGGATCGTTTCCGCGCGTGCGCTAGAGAGGAAAGCCAGAAAGGCAACCGCCACGCTGGCGCGGAGAAAGGCGGAAAATTGGCGGGGGGCAGGCATGAACGAGGCGGGGGTTGGGCGAGCGTAGCACCGGAAAGGGCTGGGCGCAGGCGATTTCCTGATATACGCCGGTGGAGAGCAGTCGGAGGCCCGCGCTCGATTGTGCGAATCCTCCGTCCACTCGGAAAGACCCTGTCCAAGGAAAAAGATGTGCGGGTTCGAGGCATTGCGCTATCGCACCATGATGAACAATTTCGCAGACGGAATCGGTCGCGCATTGCGCCGGCAGGCCATTCGACTACTCACGCCGGCGCTCGTTGCTTCGTGCGCCTGGCTGGGGACGGGGGACCTGCGCGCATCCGATGCGCGGGATGCCGCGGGGCTCGAGCTCAATCCTGCGCTCGACCTGAACGACCTTTACGTATTCCCCGGCGCAGGTGGCGACCGCATCGTCTTGGCGATGACCACACACGTCGTGGCGCCCCTCGATGCGCGCTTCGATCCCACCGCGCTTTACGAGTTCAAAATCGATAACACGGGCGACGCGGTTGAGGATCTGGTGATTCAGTTCCAGTTCCGCAACGTGCGCGGCGGCAAGCAACGAGTCGCGATGTTTGGTCCCGCGGCCCCGAAGATCGAGGGGCGGAAGAGCAGGCTCGCTGTGAGAAAACCGACCGTGTCCGGTGGGACTGAGGTGAGCCTCCAGCGCAAACGCAGCGGCGATGAGGTGCAACTCTTTGCGGGGCGTCGCGCCGAACCGTTCTATTTCGACCTTTCGCAGTTCCTCCGGATCATCCCGGATCGGCGCCCCGCCCGCGGCTCGTTGTCGTTCATTGGACCGGCACCCGAGGCGAGTGCTTTCCGCCCGAATGGCGGTCCCGGCCAGGCGCAGTTCGATCAGACCCACGGCGTCGCTTCGAACTTCTTCACCGATGCCGCAACAATGGCGATTGTCGTCGAGTTGCCGGAGGCATTGATCAAGGGCGAAGGGAACAACATCGGCGTCTGGGCAACGGTGAGCCGGGTGGTGGAAGATCGGAAGACGTGGGCGCAGGTCGATCGAGTCGGCAATCCGTTCGTCAACATGTTGTTCATCGAAAAGCGTGAACATGACCACAACAACTCGAGCACTCCAGAAGAGGATGTGGTGCAGTTCCGGCCCGATATTTCGAGGTTCGTCACGACAGTCGCGGGCCGGGATCCTGCGTATGCCAATGCCGTGGCAGCGGCTTTGACGCCAGACAGGCTCGTTGTCCGCCTCGACAAGAACGCGGTCGGTCCCACATCCCCGAACGCTGGCTGGTTGAGCAACCTTCTCGACCCCGCAAACGGCTACGGCGGGCGCAAGCTGGATGGTGACGATGTCGCGGACAAAGTCCTCGCGATCACGTTTGGGAATGCCCTGGGGAATAACAACAACGTCAGCCCCGGCCTGGTTACCGACAACGTGAACGATCCACGCGCTGAATCCATCGAGTTCCCTTACCTCGTCAACACCGCAACCGAGTAGCCGACCTGCAGGCGGGTCCCGGTTTTAAACGAAATTCAGAAATCACGACAGAGGATCTCCAGGGCGAGATTTAGCTCTGTATGCCGCCTTTCCAGCACGACTTCCTCTCTGTCGGTTCCAGTTTGGTTCGCGGCAAAGGCGATCAAGCAATGGCCGTCGAGGTGACCGAGCGCGTCGGCCAAATACTCCACTTGGTGCGGGAAAGTTGTTTGAGGACGCACAGAGGGTCTAAGGCTTTGACTCACCAGCGCTCAACGAGGAGCGCACTCGACCTTTCATGAAACCGTCCTCCCTGCTCCAGCTGCTCTCCGTCATCACCCTTTCCCTGCCAGCTGTGGGTGCGGACTCGGCATCTCCGGGTCTCCCGAAGCTCAACGATTCCGCTCTCAGGATCGAGGCGCTGTGCACCACGCCGGAGATCGAAGCGCCGGCGACGGTCGCGGCCGCGCCGGATGGCTCCTTCTACGTCGGCTGCGACCCACGCGACACGCGGCTCAACACTAAGGAACCGGTATGCACGGTGATCCGCTACTCGAGCATGGGTCCAGAGAAGAAACGCACCGTCTTCGCGGACAGACTCTACTCCCCAGCGGGCAGTCTCTGGCACGACGGCTGGCTTTACGTGATCCACGATCCGCTCATGACGCGGTTCAAGGACACGAATGGCGACGGCGTGGCCGATGTGCGCGAGGATCTGATCACGAATCTGGGGATGATGCCGGGCGAAGGGATCAACGACCACGTAGTGAGTGGGTTGACGCTCGGCGTGGACGGCTTCTTTTACATCAGCGTCGGGGATCGTGGGATCCACAAAGCGCGTTCGACCAAGGAAGTCCAGGCCGCTGCGAAAAGCGGCAAGCCCGCGCCGGAGCTGAGTCTGGAGGGCGGCGGGGTGATCCGCTGCCGGCCTGATGGCACCCAAATGGAGATTTTCTCCACAGGCACTCGCAACCACCTCTCCGTGCTTCTCGACGCTGAGGACAACGTCTTCACGCGCGATAACACCGACGATGGCAACGGCTGGTGGTCGCGCGTAACGCACCATGTGGAGGGCGGCTACTACGGTTATCCGTACGATTACCAGAGCGCTCCGAACAACGGGGTGACCGCTCCGAGCGAGCAGACAAAGGCGACCGCACGCGGCGGAAAGGGCGGCTTTACACCCGGGGGCACGAAAGCCGGCGATGGTCAGCAAGGGACGGAGGCTGTCGAAGAGAGCGCACCCATCGCCACGCGACCCTTTCTTCCGGCGATGGCGGATTTCGGCGGCGGCTCCCCGACCGGCGGCGTTTGCTACCTGAGCGACGGACTGCCCGAGCAGTATCGCGGCAAGCTCCTCTTCAGCGAGTGGGGCAAGAGCGGGCTCTTCGTCACGGAAGTTGCGCGCGATGGTGCCACGTTCAAGCTCGTGAAAGACGCCCCACTCGTGCAGAGCGATGGCAAGGTTGACTTCCGACCACTGGAAGTATGCATCGCAAACGACGGCTCTCTGCTCATCGCGGATTGGGGTTGGGGCGGCTGGAAGGCGGATCGCACGGCAGGCACGATCTGGCGAGTGAGCTGGCCGGAGGCAAAGCCGGCGCCACGTCTACTCGACGAAGGCAAAGCCACGGCGGAAGAGCTCACCGCAGCGCTTGGTCATCCCGACCGCGCCCAGCGACTCCGCGCACAATGGGAGCTGGCAAAGAGGAACGCGAATACAGCTCCCATTGCGACTGACTCGGCTGCACCGACGGTGCAACGCTTGCATGCTCTTTGGGCTCTCGAAGGCCGGCTCAAGAACCACATCCACAACACGAACGAGGAACTTTCTGGAGCAGGCGCTTCGAGCCAGACGCTTGACCAAGTCATGCGCGGTGCGCACAGCCGCAAGGAAACTGCCCTGCTCTCTCAAGCGATCCGCGCTCTCGGGCTGAGTGGCCGTTTTCAAGCAGCGGACCTCATGGGCGAGGCTGATCTTGAACTGCGCAGGCATGTCGTCACAGCGCTCGGCCGGTCAGTGGAGCCGGATGCAGAACTGGCAAGTGCACTCGTGCGCGCCTTTGCAGATGAAGACCTGTGGATTCGCTCTGCGGCTGCCGCGGCCTTCCAGAATCCCGAGGTGACTAATCTCGTCGCGCATCAGCTTTCAGGAGCAGATTTGCCCGCTGGCGTCTGGTCCGCTTTCGCGGCAAACCTAAGCGTCGAGAGTGTGAACCTGATGGCCAAGCTTGCCGCTGGTGCCGCGAAGACGCCGCTGGAAGATGAGACCCGCCGACTCGCGCTCACCACCTTGGGAGGCATGGCGTTCAAGCCGAAGCCCTACGACGGTCATTGGTGGGGAACACAGCCTGCGAAAACTCCAAGGCAGCTGCCGAATGTGCCGTGGGAGGGCACCACACAATCCCTTCAGACGCTCACCAATGCGTTGGGTGATGGCTCTCCGGAAATCCGGGCGACGGCAGCGCAAGCGTTCCGCCAGTTCATGTTGTCGGAGGCGCCGGTCGCCGCTTCTCCTGGCCCCAAGGAGGCTGCGCTGGCGGCATTGCGGAGCCGCCTTCAGGCTGAGTCTGAGCCTCCAGTGCGGCAGGCGCTCATTGAGGCCTTGGCGACGCAGCGCGACGCGCTAGCCATGCCGGTTTTCACGACCATCGCCCGGGACGAAAAAGCCGAGCCTGCTTTCCGGAAGAGCGTCATCTCAGCGATCACCGCGATCGGTGGCGACGAGGCGACGAAGACAATTGCTCAGCTCGCCAGCGCGCCTCTTCCGAAGCCCGTGCTCGTGGTTTTGCTCGAAGCCGTCGCAAAGCTGAAGGTGATCGATGCAGCGCCCGCACTGATCGGCCGACTACACGAGGGAGGAATCGACGTGAGAGAAAAGATGATCCGCGCACTTGCGGCGCTTGGCCCAAAGAGCGGCGCCACTTTGCCATTCATGGAGCTGTTGAATGATCAAGAAGGGAGAATCCGGATGGAGGCGATGAATGGCCTCGAGAAGCTGAAAGACAAAGCTGCTCTCCCCTCCCTGCTCGCGCGGGCGGAGCCACCGAAAGCCGGAAAACCGATGGGTGACAACGAAAGGCGCACCCTGATCCGCGCGATCGGCGCAGTCGCAGATGCCACAGCCATCCCGGTGCTGCTCGATGCACTGAAAGGGCAGCCGGACTCCCGCCGCGATGCACTCAAAGCGCTCAAGGCGCTCCGTGCGGAAGCCTGGCCGATGATCGAGCAACGGCTCGCCAGCGGCGAGATTCCGGCTGAGCTGGAGGCGGAAATCCGTCGCACCTTCGACAGCGGAGCCATCGCCAAGTGGAAGATCATTGGGCCGTTCGAGAACGTCTGGGGCGCTGTCCACCCGCCCGAAGCGGAAGCGCTTGCGAGCAAAGGCGCGCTCGACCTTTCGCGCAAATACAAGAGCTCCGATGGGAAAGAGGTCGGCTGGCGGGAAGTGTCCGGCGAAGGCGAGCAGAGCCGGATCGACCTCGGCAAGATGCTTCAGGCGAATGGGATGGATTCGGCTTATGCATACGCCGAGATTGAAGCGCCTGAAGCTTCGGCCGCAGAGATTCTTAGTGGCAGTGACGATCAGATCGCCATCTGGCTAAATGGAGAAAAGATCCTCGACGTGCCGGGCAGCCGCGGATTCAGCGCGGATGCGGACAAGGTCCCGGTGCAGCTCGCTGCAGGGACAAATCGCCTACTGGTGAAAATCGGGAATCAAAGCGGCACATGGGAATTCGCCGCTCGCGTCCCCGGCCTGCAAGGGACGCGCTTTGTGAAATCAAACCAGCCTGCGGCGGACGCAAAACAACGCGCCTTTGCGCTAGCGATCAAAGCTGACGGGGCGTGGCTGCACGCGGGCGATCCGGTAAATGGAGCGAAGCTGTTCCACGACCCAAGCGCAGGTATGGGCGCCATCTGCGCGACCTGCCACATCGCTGAGGGCAAAGGCGGACAGATTGGCCCAAACCTCAGCAGCATCGGCACCAATTACAAACGCGCTGATTTGATCACGAGCATCCTCGAGCCAGCAAAAACCATCGCCCTAGGCTATGAACAAGTGGCGATCGAAACCAAGAGCGGCGAGACGGTAGCAGGCTCGCTCCGCAGCGAAACTGGCGATGCGCTCACCGTCCTGACAGCGGATGGTCAAACTCACGTCATCAAAAAGCCTGACGTGAAGACAAACACACATCTTCCAACGTCGCTAATGCCGCCTGGACTGGCGGCTTCATTGCGCCCTGAAGAGTTTGTCGATCTCCTGGCCTACCTTGAAGGGCTTCGCGGGCAGTAAGCTTTGTGGTGTTCAACGCTTCCGAGATTGAACGGCGTCTTCCCTAATCGACAGAGCTGATAACCGTCGCCGCCTTCGTTTCGAACGCGCTGCGCTGCCGCGCGCTTATAGACCCTTCTCGTCGTCGCGGATCTCCTCTTCGAGGTTGTCGTTTGCGGTCACCCGGCGATCATGCTCGGCCTCCTCCAGGCCATCCTGCACAAGAGTGATTCCGATCGAAGCTTCATCATCGAGTTGGCGGGTGGCGCCACGGTGACCGGTCTCATCAGCCGCATCGTCCCACGCCACGAGGTTTTCCGCTCCCTCCGGAACCTCCGGCGCCTGCGGTGGCTCATCAGCTCCGAGGAGTTCCTGCCGCGCCTGATCAAGATCCTTCTCGTTGAATTCGGTGCGACCGTCGGCCCGGGCAATCTCCCGCGCGCGGTCCTCGGCAGCGGCCTCATCGGGGATGCCGAGTCCTTCGCCGTGGACCATAAACTTGCCGCTCATTTCGTTTGGCTGATTCATGCCAGAGTTTCGCACGTGCGAAGGTGCGCGGTTGCTTGACTTGAGTAGCCTTGTAGCCGGCCCGTATGGCTCGGGCAAAGCCTCGGCGCTAAAGGGTCAGACTTGCCACCACCTCTCGATGAAGAGATGCAAAGAGGGTGAAATCACATCGCCAGGAACTTTGGTTCGAAATAGCGCGGCGCCGCGCCTTCGTGAACATCACTTCCAAGGTGGCAGCTGCCTTGAAGGAGAGCGGGATTTCAGAAGGTCTGTGCCTCGTCAACGCCATGCACATCAGCGCAAGCGTCTTCATCAATGACGACGAGAGCGGTCTCCACCAGGACCTCGAGGTCTGGCTGGAGAAGCTCGCCCCGGAAAAGCCCCACTCGCAGTACCGCCACAACGGCTCTGAAGACAACGCCGACGCCCACCTCAAGCGAACAATCATGGGCCGCGAAGTCGTCGTGGCGGTCACCGCCGGGCAGCTCGACCTCGGGCCTTGGGAGCAGATTTTCTACGGCGAATTCGACGGAATGCGCCGCAAGCGCGTCTTGATCAAGATCATCGGAGAGTAGTCCGCCGGGACGGGATGGAGCGATCGATCCTGACAAGCAGTGTGCGACCGGTGCGGGTTGGGATTGCTTTCGGTCGGCATGTGGGCACAATCCCACCCATGCCCAAAGAAGAAGGCATCAAGACCGAAGGAGTCGTGAAAGACGTGCTGCCCGGCACCCTGTTTCGCGTGCAGCTTCCCAACGGCGCTCTCGTGCTCGCACATATCTCTGGGAAGATGAGAAAACACTTCATCAGGATCGTCCCCGGCGACAAGGTCGAGCTGGAGCTATCCCCCTACGATCTCTCGAAAGCGCGCATCATTTTCCGCGCTCAATAGCTGCGCACGATAAGCGCACTAACTGCGCGACGACCGTTACTCTGACCAAACTCACAATGCTCCTCCGGACCTCGGGGAAGCGACTCTCAACCTACCACAATTATGGCCGACGAAATCATCAATCCAGTCATCAATCCCGAAATCAATCTTGGGGATATCGCCAACACTCCTCCAGAGACGGAGAACAATCTTCGCGGCAATCTGGAGAGCGCCCGTTCGCAGGTCCAAAGCGCCGCTGGCGATCTTCGCGCAGCAGCCGAAGCCAAGGCCCGCGAACTTCGGTCCACGGCGGAGAACAAGGCGAACGAACTCCGCGACCGCGCTCAGCATGCCTACGGCGATGCCCGTGAACGTGTGGAGAGCGCCTATGGAGAAGCACGCGAGCGTGCGCGCACGTTACAGGAAGATGGCGAGCAGTATGTGCGTGAGAATCCGATGCGGGCCGTGCTCACCGCGCTTGGCGCCGGCTTTGTGCTCGGGCTGATCTTCCGCCGCTAACTCCCGCCAACGTGGCTTTGCCGACCTACGGAGCAGCGCGTCCGAGGGACGACGGTGGGTTTTTCTCCCACGGGACGGCTTTCGCGTCCGCAGCATTTGCCTATCTCAAGGCCCGCCTCCAATTGGCGGGTCTTGAGGGCAAAGGTGCGGCGGTTCACTACCTAATCATCGTTGGGTTGCTCGTCGCCGCACTTGGCGTCGTGCTCTT
>DASVRY010000372.1:0-3430 GCA_036388395.1 Chthoniobacteraceae bacterium | reverse complement strand
AGGACGGCCAGGACCGGCTGCTCGGCAGCGCCATTTATAATTCGAAGTCGCAGATCATCGCCCGCCGAATCTCGCGGCAACGGCAGGATCTCGATGCGGATTTCTTCCAAAGGCGCATCGCCATGGCTGCGGCGTACCGGGAGCAATGCCCTGGCGTTGACCCGCGCCTCTGCCGCCTTGTGTGGAGTGAAAGCGACGGGCTGCCGGGCGTGATTGTCGACCGGTACGGCGATCATCTCGTGCTCCAGACGCTCACCCTCGCCATGGATCTCCAGAAAGCGCTGATCGTCGACGCGCTGAAGAGCGTCCTCTCGCCGGCAAGCATCGTGGAGCGAAATGACAGTGGCATCCGAAAAGCTGAAGGCCTCGAGCCGCAGGTGGGAATGCTGCACGGCGAGGCCCCGGCGCCCTTCCCGATCGACGTGCATGGGATGCAATTCGAGGTGGATCTTCTGCAGGGGCAAAAGACGGGCTTTTACCTCGACCAACTGCACAACTACGCCGAGGTCGCCGAACACGCTTGCGGTCGGCGGGTGCTGGATTGCTTCGCGAATCAAGGCGCTTTCGCTCTGGCATGCGCAAAGGCGGGCGCGGCATCCGTGACGGCGGTGGACATCAGCACGGAGTGCATCGAGCTGGCGAAGCGAAACGCCACACGGAACGAGCTCGTCGTGGACGCCTATGCTGCCAACGTGTTCGACATCTTCAAAGACCTCGACCGGCAGCAGGTGCAATACGACCTGATCATCCTCGATCCGCCGTCGTTCACGAAGAGCAAGGGCAAGCTCAACGACGCCCTCCGTGGCTATAAAGAGATTCACCTTCGCGCCTTGAAGCTGCTGGCGCCGGGTGGCCGGCTGGCGACGTTTTGCTGCTCCCATCATGTCAGCAGCGAGATCTTCAAGGAAGTGATCAACGAGGCCACCGTCGATGCGAAGAAGACGTTGCGGCAACTGGCGATCTACACGCAGGGGTTGGATCACCCCATTATCTCGACGCTGCCAGAGACGGAGTATCTGAAAGGCTTCCTCTTCGAATTGGCGCCGGGCCGCTGAGTTCGTCGATCTTCCTCGCCCTCGTCATCGTCCTCGGAAAAATCTCTCCAGCGGTTCACTCGCTCTGATCGAGTAGGAGTCCGGTTCGACGTTCGACGTTCGACGTTCGACGTTCGACGTTCAGCGTTCAGCGTTCAGCGTTCAGCGTTCAGCGTTCGGCGTTCGGCGTTCGGCGTTCGGCGTTTTCCTCGAGAGCTTCGAGGACGAGTGCGAGTAGGAGGACGAGGACGATCCCCCGCACATGAGCCACCATCGGGAATTCCATCTGGACATCTCCCGCGCAACCCACGTCATTCGGGGCGTGAATTCCCCAGCGCCCGCCTCCACAGCCCGGCTCTTCCGGCTGCTGCTCTGGGTGCAATGGCGAAGCTTCTGTGCTCGTGTCCGGGGAGTGCGGCGCGAGTCCCCTCTCCTGCTTTTCGTCCTGGGCGGCTTCATCGTCGGCTACCTCCTCGTCGGATACTGGCTCTTTCATGCCGGCCTGAACTACCTCCACCACTTTCCGCTCGTTGGCACCCTGCTCTCTCAGCGGATCCTCTTCCTGATCTTCGGCTTCTTCTTCGTGATGCTGATTTTCTCCAATCTCATCATCGGCTACTCGACTCTCTTCAAGAACCGGGAGACGCAGTGGTTTCTCTCGCTGCCCATCCCGCACCGAAACGTCTATCGGTGGAAATTCTTCGAATCGCTGGTCGTCTCAAGTTGGGCGCTGATCTTTCTCAGTGCGCCGATGATGGCGGCATACGGCAAAGTGCACAGCGTACCCCCGCTCTTCTATTTGCAGACGGTCGTCGTCTATCTGCCGTTCATCGTGCTGCCGGCGGTCGTTGGCTCGTGGTTCATCCTGCTCCTGGTCCGCGCCGTCGGGCATCCGCTGATTAAGAAGGTCGCTCTCGTTCTCGCCGTTGCGGTGGTGTTGGGGCTCATTTTCGGCATCAAGCCCGTGACGGACGCAGAAGCGACAGTGCAAAACGATGTACTGTCTTTCGATCAGCTCCTACGGCACACGCGGCTTAGCCTCAACCCGTATCTCCCCAGTGCCTGGCTCGCCAAATCCGTCCTCGCTTGGAGTGAAGGTCTCACGCGCCAGGGCGGATTCTTTTTCCTGCTCCTGCTGAGCAATGCCCTCATGGGCCTGCTCATCAGCTTCACGGTAGTCGGACGCCTTTTTTACGGGAGCTGGACGATGGCGCTGAGTTCGAGCGCCGCGCGTTACCAGCGAAAGGCGGAAGCCAAGCGCCTCCGCGGCTACGACACTACCTTCGTCGAGCGGATGATCGGAGTTTTCCGCCCACTTTCCGCGCCGATCACCGCTCTTGTGCTGAAAGATGTGCGGCTCTTCTGGCGCGACCCGGCGCAGTGGATCCAATTCATGATCTTCTTTGGACTGCTCTGCATCTATGTGCTGAACCTACGGAACGTCGCCTTCGATTTCCAAAATGTCTTTTGGGAGACGATGATCAGCTACCTGAACCTCGCCGCCTCAGCCCTGACGCTCTCGACCCTTACAACGCGGTTTGTCTTTCCGCAGTTCAGCCTGGAAGGCCGTAGGCTCTGGATTCTAGGGCTGGCGCCCCTCGGTCTGCACCGCGTGCTGCTGCAGAAGTTTTGGATGAGTTGCCTCACGGCCATGATCATCACCGTGAGCTTGATGGTTACCTCGAGTGCCATGCTGAACCTGCCGTGGATGAAGGTGCTGTTTTTTGCCGTATCCATCGCCCTGATGAGCGCAGCGCTGGCCGGTCTGGCCGTCGGTCTTGGCGCGCTCTTTCCAAACTTCAAGGAGGACAATCAGTCGAAGATTGTCAGCGGTTTCGGGGGCACTCTGTGCCTCGTCATCAGCTTTATCTATATCAGCGTGTTCGTTGCGCTGGCTGCGTTGCCTGATCTGCGTCGTGTCACCGGCATCGGCTTCATTATTTCGGATACAGCAGCACATAGCCTCGCCGTCATCCTGAGTCTCTGTCTGCTCTTCATTCCGCTGATTGCCGCACGCCGAAAAGTGCGCCGCCTCGAGCTGTAGAAAGCCCGGAGTGAGCGTCTGACGATCGCTCGGATTAAGGCAGGAAGGCCGGCAACAGAATCTTTCCCGCCTCCCCGCCTTCCAAATCTCCATTCAGCTCCGCATCCGCACGCGCCCGGACATCGCCCTGCTCAGCGTCAGCTCGTCCGCATGTTCGAGGCCGCCGCCGACCGGCATACCCTGCGCGAGCCGCGTCACGGTTACGGACGAGTCGCGCAGAAGATCCGCGAGATAGTTTGAAGTCGCCTCCCCCTCCACATCCGAACCGAGCGCCAGAATGATCTCCGCGGGTGGCTCCGCTTTCACTCGATCCATGAGTGCGTCGATGCGCAAATCTTCCGCCCCGACGTGG
>DASVRY010000371.1:0-1638 GCA_036388395.1 Chthoniobacteraceae bacterium | reverse complement strand
CTTGATCCAGCTGCGGACGGTGCCTGCTCGTTCAACAATGGATCGTAGCGCCCTCGCCTGCTCCCACAAAGTCGGCGGCGAAGCCGGATCGAAGAGACGCGTGACGAACGCTACTTCGTCTAGAGCCTGGCGTTCTACGACCTGGACCTTGCAGCCGGGATCTTCACGAGCTCGGATCAGCGCGGCAAGGGATGCAGACATCGGGCCCACGGCGGCGAGTTTGCCGTCCGCACGCGGCACGGCTTCGATCAGTGCGGTCAAGCCTTGGTTGCGCCTGAGCCTGTCGAGTTCAGGCTCCGCCTCCTGCTGGTAGCGTCCAAGCAGGGCGTCTACGCCAATGCCGATGAGCGGGTGCATGACGAGCATGGAGGCCTGGACGGTGCGGACCTTCGCATTATTATTGGCCGGCAGCACGGTGGAGCTGGGCTCGACACCGGCATCGTCTCGACTCATGTTCATCTTCCTCTTCTCAGCTGGGTTCACTCACGCGACATCAGCCTGCGAAGCTGCGCCTGGAACTCGGGGTGATTGCCTGCGGCGGCGTAGGCGTCGCGGATGCTGGGCGACCGGATCGGCTCACGGAAGACGAGCTGCCCTCCACTATCTTCAACGAGCCAGGCGCGGAGGCGAGCCGCGTTACGCTCTGCCCAGTCCGACAGGTTTGAAAGCGCCGCAAGAAGCTCCGGCGAACGCTGCTCCTCTTCCTCGATGAGCGCTGCAGTGGTCGTGCTCTTCGGCGGTTCGGTCATGGTCATGACCGGGCTGGCATTCCGAACGTCATCAGCCTTGTAGCGGGCTCGCTGAATGCGCGTGGCGAGGCGGTTCACACCCTCGAAGTCTTCATCTTCCACCCTGACCATGATGGCGGTCAGGTGCGGCGCAGACCGATCCTGTTGCGCGATCAACGACGCCATCGCGCGCAACCCTCTCTGCGCATCGCCGCTGGAGAGATCCAGCACCGCGTCCTGAGCTGCGGCGCTTAGATCATCAGGGTTGATATCAGCGGCCACCTTAATCCGAGTATCGCGCTTCACCTTGGGCGCTGGCTTGGACAGCGGATAGTCTCGCTGGTCACGCTTGAACCGTGCGCCTGCCAGCATCAACGCGATCACATGTCCGAGAGTGATGTCCTTCGTCGCGTCGGCGACAGCGCGGTTCAGCGCGATCTCCGAACGACGGTAGCTTGTAGCCGTGGTGTCTTTGGTTCGCCGCGGCGACTCCCACCACTTGGCCAAGTTGCGCAACTCGTGCGATGGCTCTGCACGGATCCTATCGAGGCACTCGGAAAGGGGAATATCACCAAAGACCTTCTTGCACATCGCGTGCACGAGAGCCTCGTCTCGCTCGATCTCTTCTTCGATCTTGACGATAATACCAATGGCCGCGAGCAGCGCGGTCCAGAGCAATTGTTCAAGCAACGGCCACATCGACGATCTCCATCGACTGACCACTTCTAATGTGCTGACAGTACTTGCAACAATTTTCAGTTGCCAAGGTGTTCCTGAACAACCGCCACCGCGCTTCTTTGGCAGTTTCCCGCCATGTTTCCGGATGCGGAAATATCGGGCCGCCACGCCGCTCCGGCTGCCTTTATGGCCTCGTGGCGCACCACCGCAGGACGGAGGAGGCTATTGTTTC
>DASVRY010000370.1:0-2869 GCA_036388395.1 Chthoniobacteraceae bacterium | reverse complement strand
CACAAAGTGCTCTCATGTCTCAGCGCCTGCAAGCCGAGGAACACCTCCGGGTGATCCGTTCGTTGATGGAGAAAGCGACCATCTACCGCGCGATCTCCGCTCCAGCAGCTCTGATCGGCGGCTTGCTTGCGTTACTCGGCGCGGCGGCTTTGCACTTCAATGTTTCCTCAGACCGCTCCTTCGCGAACCTGGACTCCTTCTTTCTTCTCACTTGGCTGATGGTTCTCGCCCTCGCCGCAATGTCGAACATTGCGTTCCTTCACCGGGCTGCCCGTGAACGCCGCGAGCTGTTCTTTTCTCCTGGAATGCGCCTCGCTCTAGTCGCCATGGCGCCGGGGCTCGTGTCTGCAGCGTTCATCACTATTGCGATCGCCAACCGGTCGGGCGTCATCAGCCTACCTCCGATCTGGATGATCTGCTATGCCATGGCCCTCCTTGCAACGTCGCACTTTGCCCCCCGCTCCATAGCCATACTCGGCTGGTGTTTCCTGGTCTCAGGACTAGCGTCGGCGGTTACTCAGCCCGGATTCATTGGAGAGAATGGGACCTATTCCGGCGCGATCAAGAGCGGCAACATCCTCATGGCTGCTACTTTTGGTCTCTACCACCTCATCTACGCCGCCTGCACCTGGCCGCGGCAAACCGCGGACACAACGCCGCCCGTTGTCGGGTGACCCATGTTCGACTTCGATAAACTCGACAAGACGATCCATGAGAAAGGGCGACTCGGCATCATGACACTCCTCGCGACGCGGCCGAGTTGGACTTTTCAGGATCTGAAGGCGGAACTCAAGATGAGCGACGGCAATCTCGTGACGCATCTGCGCACCCTGCATCAAGGCGGCTATGTGGCAGTGACGAAGGAGATCCTCGATCGCCCGCAGACGAGCTACTCGCTTACGGCGAAGGGCCGCACCTCCTTTCAGGAATACCTTTCGGTGCTTGAGCAGATCGTCAAAGCAGGCCTCCAGTGAGCTTCTTTTTGCATCCATACTTTGCCACACAAAGCTAATACTCTATGAAGATCCAACTCGCAGAACACTACGGCCTCTGCTTTGGCGTCAGGGACGCCATTGCACAGGCGGAACGTCTCGCAACTCAAGCTCCGCTCACCATTCTCGGTGAGCTGGTGCATAACCCGATCGTCCGGGAACGACTCGCCGCTCTTGGCGTTCGAGAGGGTTCGCTGCACAACAGAAAGGACGCGACTCCCCAAGTGATGATCACGGCTCATGGCGCGTCGGACGCGAAGCGCCAGGAGTGGCGGCTGAGTGGCTTCGGGGTCGCAGATGGAACCTGTCCGCTCGTGCGCCATGCTCACGATCAGCTGAAGCAACTGGTCGCGTGCGGTTATCATCCCGTGGTGATCGGTCAACGCGGCCACGTGGAGGTGCAGGGCCTGGTTGGTGATTTTCCGAATGCCATCGTGGTGCAGCAGCCGGTGGATATTGCAACGCTCCCGCAGGAGGTGCGGCTGGGGGTAATCTCGCAAACCACTCAACCAATTGAGCACGTGCAGGCACTCGTCGAAGCGATCCGGAGCGCAAGACCCGAGCAGGAGGTAAAATTCTGCGACACCGTCTGCCAGCCGACGAAACGCCGCCAGGTGGCGCTCCGCAAGCTGATCGCCGAATGCGACACGCTCGTGGTAGTGGGCGGCCGCAACAGCAACAACACGCTGCAGCTCGTTGCCGCTGCAACGGTCGCGGGGCGCACCGTCTTTCACATTGAACGCGCGGAGGAACTGCAGCCGGAGTGGTTCAGCGACTCGGAGGAGGTCGGGATCACCGCCGGGACTTCGACTTTGAAGGAAACAGTCGCCGCAGTGCAGCAACGCCTGGAGCTGATCGCCAACCAGCTTGGCGAGAAGGTCCAACAAGCCGCTTGAAGATGAACTACCAACATTGGATCTCCCACTTTCGGGCGAACCGGCTGAATCGCATCGAGCCCAAGTGGAGCTCTCCGTTTTCCATGCCCGAGCAGAAGCGCCAACTCCTCGCGCGATCGATCTCGGAATACCAGCTCGGTGATGGCGGCGGGGAATGCCGGCTCGTCGCGGCGGACGCAGAGGCATTCCGCGCTTCCGCAGAGGAGATCCGGACAGTTGTGGACCTTTGGTTTGATGAAGAGCGGGAGCACTCACGGCTGCTCGCCTGTGCGGTGCGTCGCGTCGGCGGCGAGTTCACCACGAGCACGTTTGGCTTCCAGCTCTTCTACGCAATCCGCCGCGCCCTTGGGGTGCAGTTTGAAATGCTCGTGCTGCTCATCGTGGAGATCGTCAGCACTGGATATTATCGGGTGATCTGCCGGCATGTTGGCGATGAACCTTTGGCGGCCATGTGCAAGCTGATCCTCCGGGACGAAGCGCGGCACATTGACTTTCATCGCGATCGCCTCGCAGCGCGGCATCCTCAAGGGGTGGGTCTCCTTTGGACGGCGCGCTTCTACTTACTCGGTCATGCGTGCGCCTGGTTTCTCTGGCTGGGCCACGGCGCGTGCTTCCGCGCGCTCGGCGCCACACGGGCGGAGCTCTTCCATCACGTGCAAAGCGGATGCGCAAACTTCCTCGGCGAACTCGCGCAACTGACCTGCGATGTGCCAACGCACATGCCGACCGGGGTGACCGCCGCGGCCCGAGAAGCCTAGCCTCGATGCATCCTGCACGCGCACTCCTCGCTCTTTGCCGTGGCGACACCGCAGCCACAGCGGCCATGCTCACACGAGGCGGCGTGCGCTCGTGGGTGATCTGCTGCGTCACGATTGTGATCGGCTGCGCCTTGTTCGGCGGCGCGATCGGCTGGTGGCGCGCACCTTTGCAGGGCTTCTACACGGCAGCCAAAATGCCGCTGCTCATCTTCGCCACATGTCT
>DASVRY010000369.1:0-4134 GCA_036388395.1 Chthoniobacteraceae bacterium | reverse complement strand
TTCGGGTTTCGGAAGAGTAGCAAAGACCTCGATCATGGCGCTGTCGTCCGGGTTGTGAGTAGGCAGAGCCCGGGCGAACCGCACTCCCGTGTCCTTTAGCTGAGATATCTTGGCGACCTCGAAGAGCTTTGCCATGGGAGTGTTCACGACGCCGCCACTTCGGCCCACTTCCGCAGCGCGAAGGAATTCTTTGCCGGTGTCGGTGACTCCATAAGTCTGCGGCTCCACAATCCGCATTTTCCCGTTGTAAATGAATTCCAGGACCGCATGGTCTCGGATAGCTGCAACCAGCACCGGATTCTCTCGCGTGCGAGTTCGCCGCAGAAACTCGAGTTCCTCTTTCAGTGGCTTCCAGTAAGCGCGGTCGATTTCCCGCTCTGCATGCTCTTCCTGGACTAGGCCGCTGGCGAGTGCCTCGGCATGATTGTCGAGCGCGTGTTTCAAAAGCGCTCGGCTGGGCAAAAGGCGTTTCGCTCGCTGGGGAAACTGCTTCGCGAGGTCCACCAGAAGCTCCGGCGTTCGCAATTCGCGCAACCAAAACTCCGCCTGAGCACGCGTAGCTTTTTCGCGATGCTCGAAGTAGTGCGCCTCCAGCAGACGTCGAAGCATCGGCCAATCTTTATCCCGCTGAGTTTTCTTGGCCTGAACCAAATCTCGGAGTGAAAGGACATCGCATTCGGACCCATCCGGAAGAGCGAGCGTGGTCCGGCGTTTCCAGAGCTGGGGAAATGGATCGACCCCTCGCATCCGCGTCATGAGATCAACTCGCAGACCGGCCGCCTCCGGGTGCCGGCAGCGGAAATGGATAGCGTGGCCTTTCTGAAGGTACTTCGGATCAAACGAAGGGACCGCGATCAATTCCGCCTCCAAATCGGAGAGAGCCCCTTTGAGACGCGCAAGGTTTGCGGGGCTGGCGAGAATCGCGAAGTCTGTGTCGCGGCTAAACTCCGCTGCGCCGTAGAACACGCACGCCTGCCCGCCCATGAGCAGGGCTCGGACGCGGTGCTCGCGGATCGAAGAAAGGACTTTGCGTATCGGGTTCGGGATCAAGAGAGCCGCCTAAGGCGAGGTAAGTCTGCCAAAGTTTCTCGCTCTCCTGCCAGCGCTGAAGCGGGGTGAGCCGATACCATTCTGCCCATTCACCTCCGACGAGTTCATCTGGCTGAATCATTTGGAAGTGATGCTATCGGTCGTGCCGGAACTCAGCGCCACAGGAATCGGCGGGAGGCATGGTTCCAAGCCCACCGCGGGTACGCAGCCGTTGTAGGTGCATCATCTGGCAAGGCTTTGGCTTTGTCCGGCTCGGTGCAAGCAGTGCTGCGGCATCTAAATTGATCTTTCGGTCGCATTCGCCAAGCAAGACCCCACTCAGGATATTCACCCTGCCCTCGGCGTAACCGCCACTTTCTCCGGGGCTAGGGTCATCTCAGGGGTCACCTCGATGTCCATCCGCCGGTAGTAATCGAGCATCTTTTCCGTGGCTACGCGCCCTGCTTCCAGGACGATCTTCGACATCTCTGACATCTCGACCGGAGGAGTTTCCTGGAGCTTATCTGATTCGAGCATCTCTTGGAGTTGTTCTAGGGTGTGCGTTTGATTGTCCGCAATCTGCTCCGGTGGCGGTGTGCGATTGTCCCACGCACCCCATTCATCGGCAAGCGGCAGGTAGTCCTCCAGCCATTGCCGGCGACTGCGCTCGAACCGCCGCCGCACATCCGCCTCGGGCACATCGTGTCCGCCCATTCGCACCCGCAGAGCGACGCGTGCCACCGCTTGTGTCGCCGAGCCGATGACGACGTAGTGCAGCACGAAGCGGTAACCTCGCGCCTTAGCCTGACGAATGAGCGCGAGATGCGTTCTTCCGCTGAGCGTCGATTCGATGGCAAAGCTGGCTCGCGCCGCGATGAGCGCATCCGCTTCCTGGAGCAACAACCGCCCTGCCCGAAACGCACTGAGCGAGGGATCAAGCGGCGAGAGCCCGCGTGCGATCTCATCAGCATTGAGAAATCGCATTAACCCCAGCCGCGGTAACAGCTCCCGCGCAAGCGTCGTCTTACCCGCACCATTGCAGCCGCCAAGAATACAGAGGACGGGATCCATACGCCTTATTAACACGAAAGCATGGGCACGGTCAGAGAACAAATCTCGGAGTTCGCAAAGAACCGCCGGAGCGGTATGTCGGAACCGAACTCCACATGCTGGATCAGGAACGGGTCTGCGGCCCCGCCTACTCACGAAGGCCGGGGTCCAGTGAAACGAGCGAGAGAGGAGGAAGCGGCGATCCTATGCCCCGGCCGTCCGTCGCTGCCGATGACGCGTTGCGGAAAGTTCGCATGCTCGGATAGAGCTTCCCGGTGATGAACCTCGCCGCCATGCGCGCTCTCCTGCGCGAGACTGCTTCTCCTGAGGACGCGGTCTTTCTTCAGCGCTTCTTTAAGACCGGTCCGGGCGAGTACGGCGCGGGCGACAAGTTCCTAGGAATCCGAGTGCCCGCCGTCCGTGCCACTGCGAAAAAGAGCGACCCTCTCGCGATCGAGGATGTGTTGCGGTTGCTCGCCTCGGAATGGCACGAAGAACGGCTCCTTGCGTTGTTGATTCTGGGGCGCCGCTTTGAGCGCGGGACGCCTGCTAAACGTCGCGAGATCGCCGCCATCTACCAGCGGCATTTCCAGTGCACCAATAACTGGGATTTGGTCGATCTTTCCGCACCGAATATCCTCGGCTCCTGGCTGCTGGAAAATGGCGCAGGCGCCCAGGCAACGCTGCTGAAGCTCGCACGGTCGAACAACCTATGGGAGCGGCGGATCGCAGTGCTGGCGACGCTTGCGTTCATCCGTGCAGGCCGATTCGGTCTGACGCTACAGTTATGCAAAGAACTGATCAGCGATCACGAAGATCTACTGCATAAAGCCTGCGGATGGATGCTGCGGGAGGTGGGGAAACGCGACGTCGAGACGCTGCGGAAGTTCCTCTACATTCACGCACCGCGGCTGCCGCGGACCATGTTGCGCTACGCGATCGAGCGCCTGCCGCAGCTCGAGCGTCAGGCACTGCTGGCGCGGAAGTCGGAGCCCAGCCGGGAGAGGTAACGACCGTGAAGCGCGCCTGCTGACCCTCTCTCTCGGCGGATGTAAGCACGCCGTCAGCACCAGGCTGTGCCCGTTGCTTTCGCGCCACCTGCTTTCGCGTGGCGCGCCTACTGCGCAGCCCGACCGAGTTCCGCCAGCTTCAGAACGGTGTTCCAATTTCGAGCGGTGTTGGTCACGCCGATCCACTTGTCGAACTTCTCAGCCATCTTGCTTTTTCCGAACCCGTCGGGCGTGTGCAGGTAGGCGACTCCGTCAATCACCTCGAGACGTTCACCCGCGACTGCGCAGGCGCCAACCCGCGCGATGTGCTCCGCGGAGGGCCTGCCGGCGAGTAGAGCCGCGTGGACATTCTTTGGCGCGTCTGCGGCGGCTTCAGGGAAAGGATTTCGCGCGACCAGCTCTTCCCATTCCTCTAGGGTCGGAGCGAAGATCGCCTTGTCGTAGTTGAACTGCGTCCGGCACAGCTCGGCAATGGTGGCGATCACTTTCGCGCGAGGCAGGTGGCTGCGGACGATGGCGTTGCCACTGTTGATGTAGGTGCCCACGTTCTCGAACCCGTGTCTTGTCAGTCCATCCCGCAGCGCCCGGATCGGCAGCTGCGTCTTCCCACCGACGCCGCGGAAGAGGATGAGATAGACGGTGCTTTTCACACGTGCCTCAGGATTACCTCGCCTACCATGAGCGGAAAGGAAAGACCCACCGTCCCCCCGCGCTACTACTCACCTGAGCCCGCGGACTCCTGCGCCTCGCTGGTGAGCTGGCGGCGCAGCTCTCTGGCGTTGCTGATCGCGTAACAGTCGCGGTCGTTGTTGAAGTAGGCCCACACGCGAGTGGCGCCGCTGGCCTCGATGCGGCGGGTCCATTCCGCCAGCTCCGCGGGCGTGTAATTATGCCGATACCAGCGCTCCGGGCCGTGGAAGCGCACATAGATCTCGTCCGCCGTCTTCACCAACTCGTCGGGAAGACGTGGACCGCTGCAGGAGCAGAAGATGATGCCGTGCTCTCGAAAGGCCGCGAAGACCCGTTCATTCCACCAGGAGGCGTG
>DASVRY010000368.1:0-1546 GCA_036388395.1 Chthoniobacteraceae bacterium | reverse complement strand
CGCGGGTTCGATTCCCGCCCCCGCCTCTCTTAACCCACAACGGCAGCACGGCGGGTCGGAGGAGTCGAAACGCTCCTCTTTTTAGGTGAGCCCTGCGGCAGCTCTTCTCGTGACGAGTTCCGTGAGCAAGCATCCAGCACTCCGCGGAGAGGTGGGCTATCTCGCAACGAAAGGTTCGCCGCTTGCGATGCAGCCTCTTAGTCTGAGTCATCATGCCTGATCGGCGCCGTCTTATGATGATTGCAGTCGGTATTCTGCTTCTCGGCAGCGTGTCTTACTTTTCGCTCCGGCTCCAGAGGACAAGGAGTGCGGATCACCAGATCGACGCTTTTTTCGGAGACTACCGAGCAGGGGACGCCGTTCGTCTCGCACGCCATCTGGCGCTTCTTTCCCAACCGGACGAGGAGGTGCAGGCAATCATCGCGCGTCACAGTGAAGCTTTACGGGCTATCAATCCTCCGAACTCGCGCCTCAGCTCGATGCTATGCTGGGTAGCACCCGAGTGGCCGTGTCGTGGCATCTCTCGTTGTTTTCTCCCGCCGTGACGGGCGGTGGACCCCCACCTACTTTGATGAGTTCGCGGCAGATCCAAAAGAGTGATGACCAATGCTGGAGGCGAACCGCTCCGTCGCCGGTGCGTCGGCTCGGTGCGACCACGGAGTCGTTGCGTCTGCTGCGGACTTCTCGCGGTGGCGTTTGAAAGACACACTCGGAGTGAGTTCCGAAGACGAGGGCTGGGCGGATATGACGGATAATGCCCCCATAGGAGCATCATCTTTGGGAGCGCTCGCATTTTTCTGGAGAGCTCCACTGGCGCGGCTGCGGCGCGGTGCTAACGTGGCCCGACGATGTCGGAGTTTAAGCCCCACGACGAACTGTATTCTGTCCTTCAGGAGATCGAGACGAGCCGCGCTGAACTGGAACGCTGCAAGGCCGACCTCGGCGATCTGAAACGCCTCGAGTCCGAGAGGCTGTTCCTCGGAGCAGTCGTAGAAGGGTCCAGCGATTCGATCATCACGGTCGATCTCGAGGGTGTGATCACCAGTTGGAACGCCGCGGCCGAGCGCCTTTACGGCTACGCGGCGGCGGAAGCGCTCCACCGGCCACTGGCAATGCTTACTTTGCCCACGGACCTCGCGGAGGTGCTGAGCAGGACGGAGCAGATCAAGCAAAGGAAACGGGTCGAAACCTACGACGCGGTGCGGATCCACAAGGGCGGGGAGGAAATGTGGCTCTCCGTGACCCTTTCTCCGGTGATGAACCGGCGCGGCGAACTCATCGGCGTGTCGACGATTGCGCGGGATCTTACGGCAGGAGAGGTGTCGAAGCATGGGCTGCAGGGAACCGAAGCACGTCTGCGGACGCTCGCGGACGCGGTGCCTCAGATCATTTGGACGAACAACGGTGAAGGCATCGCTGACTATTTCAATCAGCGTTGGTACGACTACACGGGGTTGACCTTCGAGGAATCAGTTGGTCCGGGGTGGCAGGCGATCGTCCATCCCGAGGATGCGGCGGCTTCAAAGGAGCGGTGGCAGGCCGCGCA
>DASVRY010000367.1:0-1723 GCA_036388395.1 Chthoniobacteraceae bacterium | reverse complement strand
GCTGAATGCTGCCGCCGGTTCAACGGCTGGGCTGAAACCTGACTATCTAACCTCACCAGCCACGACGCTGGCGCAGTTCCGCAGCCGCCACCTCCTCGCAATGGACGGCTCGCAAGATCAACTAACTCCTGGCGGAGATGGTGTTTCGAACTTGCTGAAGTACGCCTTCAACATGATTGGCACCCAGGAGAACCAGCGCGCGAGCTTGGCCGCCCCGAATCGCGGGACGGTGGCGGCGGCGGGAAGCGCTGGGCTGCCGCGGGTGCGGGTACTGCCTGCTGGCGACCAGCTCGAAGTCACATTCATCCGCCGCAAAGCGGCAACTCAGCCGGGCGTCGTTTACACGGTGCAATTTTCAGACTCCATGGCTTCTGGTAGTTGGTTGCCGAATCCAGCAGCCACAGAGCAAGTCACCAGCATTGATGGCGTCTTCGAGCGGGTGACTCTCTCTGTTCCGCGCTCGGGGGATAATAAGCGCTTTGCGCGAGTGAAGGTCAGCGCTGAGTAGAGCCCTCGCCGGAGCCGAGTCGCTCGGTCACCGAACGGCGCTGCCTGCAGCGACGGAGATTCTCATGAAGCGACGGCCCGCATCCTGGATGGCGACGTGGTCCCGAACCCGGTAGGTGCGGACAGCACCGCTTGCTGAGATCAACTCGGGCGTGTTCGTGAGGCGTGTCCAATTGCCAACCAAGTCTCCGCCCATGCACTCAAACCCGAGGGTGGGATCGATGGCGGCAGCGACATCGAATTCGTAAACGTGGTAGGTCTTCCCTCCATCTTGGATCGTGCTGAGGCGGATCTGGGGCCGGGTATCGGACAATGCAGGGTTCTTACTGAAGAGCACTTCCAGCGCGTTGGGAACTCCATCTCTATCCGGATCGGCGTTGAAGCCAACGAGCGCCGGGTTCCCATGGCCAGGAAAACTGCTGTCGATGCGAAGGGACACGGCCTCGGCATTCGTCTCGATGACATTGCCCACGATGATCTGAACGAGCCGGGAACTGCCGGCTGCGGGATTGCCATTGTCGTTGGCCACGACCTGCAGTTGATAGCTGGAGCGACTTTCGAAATCGATAAGGCCAGCGACCCGGAGAACGCCAGTGGCGGGATCGATGGAGAAGGCGCCCTCGCCGTTTCCGCCGGTGATCTGGAATGATACGGTATCGCCAGCGTCGGGATCGGCCGCTGCGCAAGTGCCTACCAATGTTCCGATCGGGCTGTTCTCCCTAACCGAGAGGCTTGCGGTCGGCGCGCTGAAGATTGGCGGGCGATTGGCGATCTCACTAAACGCGGTGAATGGAGACAAAGACGTCCCCGGAATGACGCTCCGGCTGATGCCGGGTCCTTGCCATGCGACGGATAGGTGATCTTCGCCGGTGCCTTCCTTGTGCAAGGCGCGAATGTAGTAGCGGACCCCGGCGCGGAGCGGAATGGCGGTTGATTGTTGAGTGGCCGATTTCGTCCACTCCCTGAATGCTGTCGCGCCGGTCACCTGTGCGATGACGGTGGCATTCGCCGGCCGATGATCCGTGGAGAGTGACAGTTCTGAGGTCGCATCAGAGGCAATCCAGAATGTATAGTTTCCCGTGGTCGGCGGGATGAGGAGGCCCTGCATGCGCGCGCCGTAGCTATCAGCAGAGTTGGCCGGCGCTTCGAATTCGCTTCTCTGCTCGGAGCTGCTCGGGGCGTGTGGAAAGCGTGAGTCGCTAGTGAGAGCGGTGAG
>DASVRY010000366.1:0-3379 GCA_036388395.1 Chthoniobacteraceae bacterium | reverse complement strand
CGAGGACTTGATCAGCTCCGCGCGTTGAGCTGGCGGCAATGGCGCAAGCTGGCTGCGCGGCGGAACGATGAGCGCGCGATCCACAATTGACGGCTCCCCTTTGTCGTCGAGCAGCGAGATCAACGCCTCGCCGACGCCAAGCTGGGTCAGCACCGTTTCGGTATCGAGCGCCGGGTTTGCGCGGAAGGTTTCCGCGGCGACCTGGACCGCTTTCTGGTCGCGGGGCGTAAAGGCACGCAGAGCGTGCTGGATGCGGTGACCCAACTGGCCGAGCACCTTCTCCGGCAGGTCGAGAGGATTTTGCGTGATGAAGTAAACGCCGACCCCTTTCGACCGAATCAGCCGCACGACCTGCTCTATCTTCTCCTGCACAGCGCGCGGGATGTCGGTGAAAAGCAGATGCGCTTCATCGAAGAAAAACACGAGCTTCGGCTTATCGACGTCGCCGACCTCCGGGAGTTCTTCGAAGAGCTCGCTCAAAAGCCAGAGGAGCATCGCGGCATAGGTGCGCGGGCTCTGCATGAGCCGTTCGGCAGCGAGCAGATTGATCACCCCACGGCCTTCCTGATCCGTCTGGAGGAAATCCTGGAGGTTCAATGCAGGTTCGCCGAAGCAACGGTCTCCGCCCTGCTGCTCCAGAGCGAGGAGCTGCCGCTGAATCGCTCCGATGCTGGCTGAGGAGACGTTCCCATACTTGACCGTGAGTCCGCGCGCATTCTCGCCGACGTGCTGCAACATCGCGCGCAGATCTTTCAGGTCGAGGAGAAGCAGCCCATTGTCATCGGCCACTTTGAAGACCAGCGTGAGCACACCTTCCTGCGTCTCGTTCAAGCCAAGCAGCCGCGCGAGCAACAGCGGCCCCATCTCGCTAACGGTCGTGCGAATCGGATGTCCGCTCTCCCCGAACACATCCCAGAAGCAGACGGGATAAGCTGCGGGAGTGTACGGTTCGACGCCGGTCGCTTTTGCCCGCTCCTCAAGCTTCGCGTTAAAGACTCCCGGCGCAGCCAGTCCGCCGAGATCGCCCTTCACATCGGCCATGAACACGGGCACGCCGAGGGCGCTGAAATTCTCGGCCAGCACGCGGAGTGTCACCGTTTTCCCGGTGCCGGTCGCGCCGGCGATCAATCCGTGGCGGTTCGCCATCTGCGGCGGAAAAAGGATCGGTTGCGACCCGGCGGCGAGGAGGAATGGGGAAGCCATGCCTTCTTCTATAGGCGGGGCGGAGAATCGTGCGAGCCCAGACGAGGCTTGATTCTCGCGGGAAAGCCGGCACTGTTCACCTCGAACAGCATGATGCTTACTCCCCGCCAACGAGAGGTGCTGCACTTTATCCGCTCGGTCGAACTCGATCGCGGCACCGGCCCGACGACTCGCGAGATCCAGGAGCGCTTTGGTTTCGCCAGCCAGACTGCCGCGGTGGATCACATCCGCGCGCTGGAACGCAAAGGCGCTTTGAGCAAGACGGCGGGTAAAGCGCGTGCGGTCACGACTTCACCGCCGCGGGTGAAGTTCGCTCATGTGCCAATCTACGGATCGGTGCCGGCGGGTTTGCCGGAGAATCTCGATCAGGAAGCCGACGGCTTTGTGCCGGTCGACCTGATCGCGGCCGGCCTCTCGGACCGCGCAAAGCTCTTCGCGACCAAGGTTCGCGGTGATTCGATGATCAACGCGTCCATTCTCGACGGCGATATCGCCGTCTTCGAGGTTCGCGATCCGTCCCCAGGGCAGATCGTCGCCGCGCTGATCGATGGGGAAACCACGCTGAAGCGGTATGTTCGGGAGCGGGGTAAAGTGTTCCTCCACGCGGAGAATCCGAAATATCCGGATCTATTGCCGGCTCGAGAGTTGGTCATCCAAGGCGTGCTCGTCCACTTGCAGCGCAACGCGCTTCCCTCGCAGCATCCTGCCGCGCGCTCCTCCCCGGCGCTCTAGGCGTACGGCTGGTTAACCGGTGTGCGACCGGAGCACCAGCAGCGCGGTAAAGTTTCTCTTGCAAAGTGCACCGGGCTTTCTGCACTCTGCGCGCCGAAGCAAGTCGCTTCGCCCCCCCGGTATGTCACGCAAACACAATCAAGCATCGTGCCCGCATTGCAGCTGCCCGCGCGCTTTCCGCAAACCGCGCGTGGCGCACAACGTGCATCTATTCGTGGCGGTCATAACATTTGGCCTGTGGATCCCGATGTGGCTTGGGCTCGTTCTAAAGAATCGACTTACCCCGTGGATTTGTCGGCTCTGTGGGCTCGATCGGGATACAGCGAAAAACCCTTTACCGCAGCCCGCAAAAGCGTCGATGCGCTCGCGGAGGCAGGCGCCGCTATATAAGCATATCGCGCCTCGCTAGCGACGGCGGCCTTCCAGCCGAGATCCGAATTTGTTTACCAGCCGAGTATTTGTGCCGCCTAACAGGCAGAACCACTTTCCTGCGCGTTCCCGAGGTGGGCCGCGGCGCTAGAGCAATGCCAAGAGCGGCCTTTCTAGAGCGGCCGGATCTTTAGGTTCCGAAATGAGACCTCGTCCGAGTGATCCTGGAGAAGAATTGCCGACTTCGTTTTCGTCCCGAAGGCCTCTTCACCCTTGAACTTGCTCTTCGCCACCTGAGCTTTCAGCTGCGCGCTACCGAGTTCGTAGCCGAGAACCTTGTTGCCGTTTAGCCAATGCTCGACGGCGTTGCCTTTCACGACGAGCCGACTGCTGTTCCATTCACCGGGGGGGTGGAGCTTCTTCTCAGCCGCAGGTGGAATTACATCGTAGAGAGCGGCGGTCTGACGCTGCGGACCGACCTTGGCGTCTGAATGCTTCTCATCGTCGAGGAGTTGGTATTCGCAACCAAGTCCCCGATCCGGCGAAACCAAGTTATACTTCAAGCCACTGTTCGCTCCCGGAGCAATCTTCCATTCGAAGCTAAGTTCAAAGTTCTCGAACTGCTCGTTAGTCACGAGATCGCCACCACCACTCCGTGGCGCCAGCTTCAGGACGCCGTCTTCTGCCGTCCATCCTTTCGCCGAGCCGACGGGCTTCCCGGGATGCTTCCACCCGGCCAAGGTGCTGCCGTCGAAAAGCAGCTTCCAGCCGACTGACTGCTCATCGGGCGTAAGGGTATTCGGCTGATCCGCAGCTCGGGTCAAGGCCGGGAGGAGAAGCAGCGCAGCGAGAGCTAGCATGCTCATCATGCAGCCGGAGCTGATGGAGTGCAATGATCTCAGATAGTTCATGGGGCGATGCGGAGAGTTATAGCGATGGTGGTTTCGGCGCAAGCGCGCGGACACGAAGCGCTCTAAACGCCACCTCATCACCTTGATCGAGGAGCAGCACCGGGGACTTGAATTTCGTCCCAACGCCAGCAGACAGCCGCGTCTTGCTCGCAGCCTGCAGCCCA
>DASVRY010000365.1:0-4916 GCA_036388395.1 Chthoniobacteraceae bacterium | reverse complement strand
CATCAGCGCCAGACGTGCCGCTGAAGCAGAGCGCCACGGCATCGAGCGTAAGCTTCAAGAGGCACAAAAGCTCGAAAGCCTCGGCGTCCTCGCGGGAGGAATAGCCCACGACTTCAATAATCTTCTGACCGGCGTGCTGGGGAATGCGAGCCTTGCCGCGACGGAGCTTCCAGCCGGCTCACCAATCAAGCCGTATCTGGATCAGATCGAGACCGCCTCCATGCGCGCCGCGGAGCTGTGCAAACAGATGCTCGCCTACTCCGGCAAAGGGCGATTCGTCGTCCAGCGGCTGGATCTGAATTCGGTGATCAGCGAGACGACCAACCTCCTGCAGATCTCGATCAGCAAGAACGCCGTGCTGAAGCTCACCCTCCGGCCCAATTTGCCGCCGGTGATTGCAGATGTGACCCAGATCCGGCAGATCGTGATGAACCTCGTCATCAATGCCTCGGAAGCGCTCGCCGACCGCAGCGGCCTGATCAGCGTCAGCACCGGCGTGGTGCGTGTCGACGCAGGCTACCTCGAGGCGACGCACCTGTCTCCGGATCTGCCAGAAGGTGATTACATCTTTCTCGAAGTGGCGGATAATGGCATGGGCATGCCGCCGGAAGTGCAGGCGCGGATTTTTGATCCGTTTTTTACGACCAAGTTCACCGGTCGTGGGCTCGGGCTGGCGGCGGTGCTTGGCATCGTGCGCGGACACAAAGGCGCATTGAAAGTATATAGCGAGGCGGGGCGTGGCACGACGTTCAAGGTTCTCTTCCCCTGCGCTGATGGCCTTGCTGAGGAACTGCAGAGCGGTCAGGCCGCAGCGCCGGAATGGCGTGGTCAGGGCACCGTCCTGATCGTCGACGACGAGGAAACGGTGCGCGCGACCACGGCGCGGATGTTTGAAGTGCTGGGCTTCAAGCCGCTCCTCGCTTCGAGCGGTGTGGCGGCGCTTCAACTATTCGCTGAGCAGCACGAGCCCATTATTTTGACAATCGTCGACCTCACCATGCCGCACATGGAAGGCGATCAGGTCTTTCGCGAGATCCGCCGCCTTCAGCCGGACGCGAAGGTGCTGCTCATGAGCGGGTTCAACGAGCAGGATGCCGTGTCGCGTTTTCTGGGAAAAGGACTGGCCGGCTTCATCCAGAAGCCTTTCAGGGTGAGCACGCTCAGGGAGAAGCTGCAGCAGATCATCGAGGGATGAAATCAGCTCGAGTCCCTCTGCTTTCGATCAGCGAGCCTGTGTGGTTTGTTTTGTTCAGCGGAAGCAAGCTATACAGCTTGAGCCAGAGCCGCCCCTGTGCGCAGCATCAGGACGATGAAACTCCTTCGCAGCTTTCTGTTTACCGGCATCGTAACGGCCTTCATGTCCTCGTCTCCCGCAACTGCGGCCGATGTTCCCTTTTACATCGGCACGTATACCAAGGCAGAAGGAAGCAAAGGGATTTATCTTCAGAGGCTGAACCTCGAAACCGGAGCAATGACGCCACCGGAACTCGCAGCCGAAGTGCAGAACCCGACATTCCTCGCGTTTCACCCAAATGGCACTCAGCTCTATGCAGCAGTCGAGAACGGCAACGGTGCCGTCGCGGGCTTCTCGCTGAACGCGGAAGGCAAGCTGGAGAAACTCAACGAGCAGCCATCGAAAGGCGGCGGCGCCTGCCATATCGCCATTGATCCAAATGGGCGGTATGCGCTGGTGGCAAATTACGGTGGCGGGAGCGTGGCCGCGTTGCCCATCGGCAAAGATGGACAGCTCGTGCCCGCAACGGGCTTTGCCCAACACACCGGCTCGAGCGCCAATCCGCAGCGCCAGAAAGAGCCGCACGCCCATAGCATCTACAGCGACCGGCAGGGGCAGTTCATCTACGCGTGCGACTTGGGAACCGATCAGGTTCTCATCTACCGGCTGGATCAGGGGCAGGGAACCCTCACGCCACATGAGCCCGCGTTTGCGAAGCTCGCGCCGGGCTCCGGGCCACGGCACCTCGCCTTCCACGAGCGTGGATTTGCCTACGTGATCAACGAGCTCCTGAACACCGTGACCGCCTTCAAACACGACGCGGCGGCGGGCACCTTGAAGGAGATCCAAACCATCCCGACGCTACCCGATGGTTTTACAGGCCAGAGCTCCACAGCCGAGATCTTCATCCATCCGAACGGGAAGTTTGTCTACGGATCCAACCGCGGCCACGAGAGCATCGTGGTGTATGCGATCGGCGACGACGGGCGGTTAACGCTCGTGGATCACACCCCGACGCAGGGGAAACACCCGCGCAACTTCGCCATCGATCCAAGCGGCAAGTTCCTTCTCGCGGCGAACCAGAACACCGACGATATCGTCTCCTTCCGGATCGATCAGGCCACCGGTAAGCTGACGCCGACCGGCCACACCACGAAACTAAGCGCACCCGTCTGCATCGTTTTCCCACCGCAGAAGTAGAAGGGTGGGAGGCCAATTCCGGCGACCGGCCATTGGGCGGCGTAGGGTCTGGCAGTCCTGAAGCGGGCGCTTCAGGCCTATGCTCAAGGTGCTGAGATTACGCTGATTGCGCGGGACGAGGTGCTGAGATCTTGCGAACCTTCACTTGCGGGAGGGGGGCGCTTCCATGTATCTCTCTGCCACTCATGAGATTTCCGTTGGCTCTCACGGCGAAGATCGCCGCGTACATCGTCGGTAAAAAGCTACGCGGGGTCGAAAAGTTCGCCACAGTCCTGCAGCTCGAGCCCCTGCACACGTGTAATCTTACGTGTACGGGCTGCGGCCGGAGGCGCGAATACTCCACGTCGTTGAAAAACGTCATGGCGCTCGAGGATTGCCTCGGCGCGGCCGAGGAGTGCGATGCGCCGATGGTTTCGATATGCGGTGGTGAGCCGCTGATCTACCCGCAGATCGAGGAACTGATCGAGGGGCTGCTCGCACAGAAGCGGATCGTCTACGTCTGCACGAACGCGATGTTCATGCGGAAGAAGATGGTCGCGTATCTCGCTTCGGAATACGTCAGCTCGCCGGCGGAGACGGAGTCGAAGCTGCAGGTCCTGCTCAGCGAAGAACTCATCACCGCGAAGCAGCTGGAAGAAATCCACACCCCCAAATCTAAGGGCAAAGGGTCAGTGATCCGTCCGTCCGGTTGGATGTACTGGAACGTGCACCTCGACGGTCTTGAGCGGACGCACGATCTCATCGTCGAGCGGGAAGGCGTCTTCAAGGAAGCCGTGCTCGCGATGCGCATGGCGAAGATTCTCGGTTACCAGGTGGCGACGAACACGACCGTCTACAAGGAGACGGAAGTGAAGGAAATTGAGGACATGTTTGCTTTCCTGAGTTCGCTGGACCTCGACGGCCATACGATCGCGCCGGGCTACGAGTACGATGCTGCAAAGGCCGACATGGTGAAGCGCCTCCAGATCGAGCCCGAAAACTTCTTCCTCACGCGCAAGCTCACGATCGAGAAGTTTGCGAACGTCGAGGAGTGGGGGCGCAAGTATCCGATTTTTGGGACGCCGGTGTATCTCGAGTTCCTCGCCGGAAAGCGGGATCTCACCTGCTCGGCGTGGGCAATCCCCACGCGAAACGTCCGTGGCTGGAAAGGCCCTTGCTACCTGATGACGGACGGTCATTACACGTCGTACAACGAGCTGCTCGAGAAGACGAACTGGGACGCGATCGGTGTCGTCGCCGGTGTCGCGCGGGATGTGCGGTGCGAGAATTGCATGATGAATTGCGGCTACGAGCCGACGGCAGCGCTCGGGCTGAACGCGAAGCCGGGCGACACGTGGAAGAACATCAAGTTCAACTTCGGCGCCCGACCCAAGCCCGTGACTGCAGATCATGTCACAGCCTTCAATGGCGTCACCGCGGGTGACGGTCATCTGACGGGCAAGCGCGAGGTCGCGCCAGCTCCTGCCGCCGAAGTGACTGCATCCTGACGCACCCGCATCTCCGCAACGTGATCACGGCTGAGCTCAAGAAGCAGAGCGATCCTGTCGGCTACGCAATTCAGCGGGCGCAGCGGAACTTGCTGCGGCTCCAGCACGAGGAGGGCTACTGGTGCGGCGAGCTGTTCGTCGATTCGACGCTCTGTTCCGATTACGTCCTGTTCATGCATTGGGCGGAGGAGCTGGACCCTGTTCTGCAGGATAAGTGCGTCGCCCATATTCGTCGTCGGCAGCTTCCCGATGGCGGGTGGAATATCTACGAAGGCGGGCCGAGCGAAGTAAGCGCCAGCGTAAAGGCCTACTTCGCGCTGAAACTGGCCGGTCATCTGCCCAGCGCTCCGTGGATGCAGGAGGCACGTGCGTGCATCCTTCGCCTGGGCGGCATTCCGCGGATGAATACTTACGCGAAGCTGTATCTCGCGCTGCTTGGCCAGTTCCCGTGGCAATATCTGCCCACGGTCCCGGCGGAGATTGTCTTCTTCCCGAGCTGGTGCTTTTTCAACGTCTGGGAACTTTCCTCATGGAGTCGCGCGATGCTCATGCCGCTCGCGATCCTCAATCATCACCGGCCCACCCGGCAGCTCGGGGCGGATCTGCAATTGCATGAGCTTTACCCCGCCGGCACGCAGGCGAGCGAACTTGGCCAGCCGCGGGATCGGCGTTTCTGGACGTGGCCGAACTTCTTCCTCCGCTGCGATCGTCTGCTGAAGCTCCTGCACAAACTGCCGTGGAAGCCGTGGCGCACCGCCGCCCTCGCGCGCGCTGAAGCCTGGATGATCGAGCGGATGGGTGAGGGGAGCGATGGCTTGGGTGCGATTTTCCCCGCGATGCTCAATGCCATGCTCGCGTTGAAGACGCTGGGCTATGCGGCCGATCACCCGGTATATGTGAAGGCGAAGCGGGACTTCGAAGGGCTGTTCGTTGATGATCCGGAGGATTTTCGAATCCAGCCGTGTCTGTCTCCTGTGTGGGATACGGCGATCAAC
>DASVRY010000364.1:0-7959 GCA_036388395.1 Chthoniobacteraceae bacterium | reverse complement strand
CAGGAGCGTGCTCGAGGCGTGCAAAGGCCAGGTGGAGCAAAGCCGCGGCGGTGTGCATCAACCCGGCAGCGCGAGGAGCCGCGCGCCTTTCCAGCAACTCCGCCACGGTATGCTGCAGAGTCTCATCCAACGCTACGATGTGCGGGCGCGTAAGGTCTGTCGTTCTCTCGAGGGGCGGATTGAAATGGATCCACAGGTGAGAAATCCCTTTTTCACCGATGCAGTCGAAGAGGGTCTCATCGGGGATGAGCAGAAGATGATCGGGACCCAGCGGGTACTTCCGTCCAGCGTGCCGCACGTTCCAGCCCAGCGCATTGTTATAATAGATTCGCCAGAAGGGACTAAGCACATTGGCAAAGTGCCAGTCGGTACCGTTGGGCAGGTAGCCAACCTCGAGAATTCTAAAGGATAGAAGTCCCTTCCGTGCCGAGTGCCCAGCATGGATTCCATGACTCGTAAACGGTGATGGTCGTGCAGAGCTCAGCTTCACATGCGGCGAAAATGAGGCAGATTGCGCTCACGTAGCAAGCAACGCAAGCTCAGGAAAGATACAGATCTGCGGTTCACTAGAAGCCCCGCCTGCTCTCGTTTTCACCGAGCGATGGGGAGTTTGGAGGCGTCATACAGCGCCCGAGAAAGACACAACTATTGCACGATAGGACATCGCATATTCGCGAAGACAAGCGAGAGTCGGAGGTCGTCTTGCCAGCCGACTCTCTCCACCTCCCCGCATCAGTGACACGTTACCTTTTACTTCCTCTCCTCATTGCCTTCACGATTGTTGCCGGTGCCGCCGAGCTGCCGGAGAAGATCGAGTTCAACAAACACATCCGTCCCCTGCTCTCCGACCGGTGCTTCCTCTGCCACGGCCCCGATAGCGGGACACGCGAGGCCGATCTGCGTCTGGACATACGCGATGCCGCTCTGGAGGAACGCGACGGGGTTCGCGCGATCGTCCCTGGAGACCCGGATGCGAGTGAGGCGATCCTGCGGATCCTCAGCCATGATACTGACGAGCAGATGCCGCCAAAGAAATCGAAGCTTCCTCCACTTACGAAGGAGGAGCAGGCGATCTTCCGCAAGTGGGTCGAGCAAGGCGCGGAGTATCAGCCGCACTGGGCTTTCGTCCCGCTGCCCCTCGAGGTGCGTCCGCCGGTGCTTGCCGAAGGCGCCGTTGCGTGGGCCCGCAATCCGATCGATAACTTCGTCGTGCAGCGGCTCCAGCAGGAGAAGCTCGCGCCTGCACCCGAGGCGTCACGCGAACGCTGGATCCGTCGTGTCACTTTCGATCTTACCGGACTGCCTCCGACGCAGGCGGAGCTGAATGCTTTCCTCGGTGATACTTCGCCAGAGGCTTTCGAGAAGGTCGCGGATCGTCTCCTTGCCTCCCCGCGCTTCGGTGAGCGCATGGCAGTGCCGTGGCTCGACGTTGCGCGGTATGCCGACTCCTACGGCTACCAGTCGGACGAAGAAATGCGCGCCTGGCCCTACCGCGACTGGGTGATTCGCGCGCTGAACGACAACCTACCTTGGGACCAGTTCATCACCTGGCAACTCGCCGGCGATCTCATGCCAAATGCGACGCGTGATCAGCGGCTGGCGACGGCTTTCAATAGAATCCATCGCAAGACGCAAGAAGGCGGCAGTGTGGAGGCGGAGTTTCTGCAAGACGGAGTCGGTGATCGCGTGCATACGGTCGGCACTGCGTTCCTTGGTCTGACCTTCGAGTGCGCGCGGTGTCATGATCACAAATACGACGCGATTTCCCAGCGCGACTACTACGCGCTTGGAGCGTTCTTCAACAGTATCGACGAGTGGGGGTTGCTTCATAACTTTGGCGACAAGGCGAAACAAATCCAGCCGCACCCGGTCCTCTATCTAACCACGCCGGAACAGGAAACCGTCCTCGAAGCTCAGGAACAGACCGTGGAGACAGCCGGCAGAGTTGTCGCAGAGCTCCAGATGAAACGGGAAGACGCATTTCGGGAATGGCTGAGCGGGGTTCCTGTTCAGCGGCTTCCGGATCAAGTCGGGAAGTTCCGTCTCGACGAAGTAAAGGACGGCAAAATGGCGAACGACGCCAAAACAACAAAGCCTGCAACGCTTGGAGGAGGCAATACGGTTACGGCGGCGAAGGTCGGCCAGGGTGTGCAGTTCAACGGCGACGACGGTCTGGAGATCCCCTCCGAGAACCTGGTGCATTGCCACGACGCCACGACAATCTCGTTCTGGCTAAAGCCAGCAGAAGCGTACCCGCGTGCGGTGGTGCTGCACAAGACCACCGGGTTCGATAGCAACTTCAGCGGTTTCGAACTCCTCCTGGAGAACGGCCAACTCCGCTGGACATGGGCGCGTGAATGGCCTGGCAACGCGATCAGCGTTCGGACGGATGCTAAAGTTCCTGTGGGAGACTGGACGCATGTCGCAGTTAGCTACGACGGCTCCCGCCGCGCTTCCGGTTTGCGCATCCACCTCAACGGGCAACCCGCCGTCGTCGAAGTGCTCCGCGACAAGCTAACCAAGGATGTCCTCAGCGGCAGCGCGCTGGAGTTCGGGCGCCGCAGTCGCGACAACGGACTGCGAGGCAGCGTCCTCGACGAGATCAACGTCTTCACAAGGGCGCTCGCCCCGATCGAAGTGGCGCACCTTGCCGACAGCGCTTCACTCGATGTGCAGCTCTCGAAGGCAACCCGGACGGATGCGGAGGTCGCGGCACTCCGCGAATACTACTTTTCCGCCATCGACCCAGAGGTTCGTGCGGCGACCGCCGCCCTGCGTGGCGCTCGCGTCGGATGGCGCGAGATCATGGATCAGGTGCAGGAGATTCCCACGATGGAGGAGATGCCCAAGCCGCGGCCAGCTTTCGTGCTGCAGCGGGGGGCCTACGATGCTCCAGGTGACCCTGTGGACCGCTCCACCCCTGCGGCCTTGCCAGCGTTTCCAAATGATGCTCCACGGAATCGGTTGGGTTTGGCGCAATGGCTCACATCACGGCAGCATCCACTCACGGCTCGAGTGTTGGTCAACCGGCTGTGGCAGGAGTTCTTCGCCACGGGCCTCGTGGCCACCGCGGATAACTTTGGCTCGCAAGGCACCCTCCCTTCACACCCGGAACTGCTCGACTGGCTGGCTCGCGACTTCGTCGCCAGCGGCTGGGATCACAAGCGGGCCTGCAAGCAGATCGTCCTCAGCGCCACGTATCGGCAGGATTCGCGCACGTCACCGGAGCTTCGCCAGCGGGATCCGGGGAATGTGCTGCTCGCGCGCGGGCCAGCCAAGCGCCTCGGCGCTGAGGCGCTCCGCGACGGCGCCCTTGCTCTTGGTGGGCTGCTCCGCGGGAAGATAGGAGGGCCGCCCGTAAAGCCGTATCAGCCCGAAGGGTCGATGTGGAAAGCCCTCAATAATTTCCTGCCAGAATATCAGCGCGATCGCGGTGAGGGACTCTGGCGGCGGTCGCTCTACACCTACTGGCGGCGCACCACGCCTCCGCCAAACATGATGTCGTTCGACTCTGCCGGGAAGGAAGTCTGCAGTGTTGGGCGTCAGCTCACGAGCACCCCGCTGCAGCCTCTGATCCTGATGAACGATCCGCAATTTGTGGAAGCCGGCCGCGCACTTGGTGAAAGGATGCTGACCGAGGGCGGTGAAACGCCGAAAGCCCGGGTGGCATGGGCTTTCAGAGAAGTCACCGGTCGATCAGCAACGGAGCGGGAACTGGCTGAACTGCAGGCCCTCTACGCGGAACAGCGTGAGCTCTTCCAAACAAAGCCGGAAGAAGCAACCAGGCTGCTCAAGGTCGGCGACCATCGCTCGAACTCTACTCTACCCGCACCGGAAGTTGCCGCCGCGGCGACGACGGCCAATGCGCTCTTCAACCTCGACGCTGCTTATACCCTCCGATGAACACTCCTGATCCGTTTTCCGTCACGAGGCGCCATTTCTTTTCCCGCCTCACGCTCGGCCTCGGTGGTGCGGCGCTCGCGCATTTACTGCCGACGCCGAATCTCATCGGCGCAGAGGCCGCAGTGCCAACGCTCCCCGCGCCCCACTTCGCACCCAAGGCTAAGAGGATCATCTACCTCTTCATGTCTGGCGGGCCGGCGCAGCAGGATCTCTTCGATTACAAGCCGCTCCTCAATCAGCGCAATGGCGAGCCGTTGCCTCCGGAGGTGCGCGGCGTCCAGCGACTTACCGGCATGAGCGCGAATCAAGCGTCACTGCCACTCGCGGGATCTCACTTCAAGTTTGCCCAACATGGGCAAAGCGGCGCCTGGATCAGTGAACTGCTGCCCAAGCTGTCCGGCGTAAGTGACGAGTTGTGCATCATCAAGAGCATGTGGACAGAGGCGATCAACCACGATCCGGCCATCACCTTCTTCCAGACTGGCTCTCAAATCGCCGGCCGTCCGAGCATCGGCTCGTGGGTTAGCTATGGGCTGGGGTCGATGAATGACAACTTGCCGGCGTTTGTTGTTCTTCTCACTAAAAAAGGAACGGATCAGCCGCTCTATGCGCGGCTCTGGGGCAGCGGCTTCCTGGATTCGCGCTATCAAGGAGTCCGCTTCGCCTCGGGAAAAGACGCGGTTTTCTATCTCAGCAATCCGGATGGCGTCTGCGGCAGCGGTCGCCGAGCTGTGCTCGATCGACTCGCCGCGATGAACCGTCAGCAGTTCGAAGCCGAACTGGACCCGGAGATCGAGTCGCGCATCGCGCAGTACGAGATGGCGTATCGGATGCAAACGAGCGTGCCGGAGGTGACAGAGATCGCAAAGGAGCCTCAGCACGTGCTGGATCTCTATGGCCCTGAAGCGCAGAAGCCCGGCACCTTCGCTGCGAACTGCCTGCTCGCGCGGAGACTGGCGGAAAAAGGCGTGCGCTACATCCAGCTCTACCATCCTGGCTGGGATCATCACGGCAGCCTTCCACAAGAGTTGCCGGGTCTCACCAAGGAGGTCGACCAAGGCTGCGCGGCGTTGATCACCGATCTGAAGCAACGCGGAATGCTTGAAGATACGTTAGTCGTCTGGGGCGGCGAGTTCGGCCGCACCAGCTATTCGCAGGGAAAGATTACCAAGGAGACGTATGGGCGTGACCATCATCCACGCTGCTTCACCGCCTGGATGGCCGGCGCTGGCGTGAAGGCCGGCATGACCTACGGCGCAACGGACGACTATGGCTATAACCTTGTCGACGCAGCGGGAAATCGTCTCGAGCCGAGCAAAGATCACCTCACGCCCGGCGCCGTGCACGTGCATGATCTACAGGCTACCATTCTGCACATGATGGGCCTCGACCACACGCGGCTCACGCATACGTATCAAGGTCGGCGCTTCCGGCTAACCGACGTGCACGGGCACATCGTGAAAGACCTGCTTGCGTAGCGCAGACTGTATTAGACCGGCCGAAAATAAATCCGCGTGACGTGCGCTTTAGCTGAGACGATGAAGGGGGCCAAGTAGCTCTATGGACACGCTCAGTGGCAAAGAACTCGACGCGGAGACCAACGGCGATGCGTTCTCTCGACGTTCCGTTTAAAATCTGCACGCCGGAATTGCGGCATTTAGCTCATCGAAGAATGCATCAGCTGTCACCGCGCTCATCCGGGAAGGTAAACTGCAAGTCGTGTTCAAGTTCGATCGTGTCCCCGTTCTTTAGGCGCACCTCGATCGGGATGGTGAACACGCCCCAGCCTGCGCACTGGAGCTGAAACTTGCTCGCCCGATTCGTAGTGGTCCGGATCGGCTTCGGAAACGTCGGGTGTAGCCTATAGGTGACGGCTTCGATCTGGTCCAGATCCTCATTGCTGCCTTGAATGAAGAGCGACCAATTCCACCAGTTGTCTCCTTCATACTTCTGAGTTTGCACGACGACGAAGTTCACCGGCGATAATCGCTCATCCCGGGAGAGCAGCCAACCGCATTATGGGCAGGTGCTCGCCCGGAGGAAGTCTCGGGCTCTCCCGAGGGTCATCAATTGAGCGGCGGAGCCGCGGAGGAAATGCTCTTGCGGTCGACGAAGCGCCACGGTTCCCCAAGTCTGCTGCCGCTTTAGCGTTCCGTTTTGCTGAACTCCGGTTTGTCGAATCGCACCCAATCGAGGTTCATCAGCCCGCTTTTTCCGGGATTTGCGAAGACGACGTAAAGGTCGGTCCAGCCGGTGCTCGGTGCGAGGGGCGCGGAAAGTTCAACCCATTGGTCCCAGCCGCCCGTCGGCTTCACTTCCACGCTCGCCAGGAGCTCCCCTTTAACAGACCCCGCGCGGAATTCGACGACCCCGCCGGAGCCTCCTGAAGCGACACGACAGGTCAAACTCGGAGAGCCTCCAAGGTGCAGTTCGGGGAAGCGTAGAGTGTGTCCATCGGCAATCGCGCCGAGGAACTTCTTGCCGCTCGCCTGGGCGCCGCCGAGCTGCTGGGGCCCGCTGATCTCGTCCGCGTGTTCGGCCTCGACGCGCCGACTGCGCACGCGGATCGTCGCCTTTCCGCTGAGTGGACTGGCGCCTTCGCGACCGAGATCGGTGTAGCTTGCCTCGAGGACTCCAAATCCCAGTGTATCGTCTTTCGGCGCCATGAGCTCGCCGGCGCCTCCGCGGATGAGTGCAGGAGCGCCCGCACCGGGCTCGAGGGAAAGGATCCACGTGACCATCATATTTACCTCATCCGTCGTGTGCTGCGGGTGCGGCAACATCGGCAGCTGGCCCCAGACTCCGCTCGACCCTTTGATGACACGCTCGACCGCGATGGGAACTGCGCCCGGCTGGCCGCGATACTTTTTGGCGATCTCCACCAGCGCGGGCCCGAGGACCTGCTGTTCAGCGGCGTGGCAATTGAAGCAATCGCTCTGCTTCATCAATGCCATGCCACGCGCGACCTCCGGGCTACCGCTCGCGCTCTTGCTCCAGCTGGCGGTGACCAACGTTCGATAATTAAAACCCTCCGGGTCCTGCGCAGCATCGCCGTCTTCCGTATCCTGCACGGCGACCTGATACTTGATCGCTTCGCCCGGGGTGAAAAAACCGCCGTCTTGAGGCGTGATGAAGCGCACTTGCGGCAGGCTGTTTCCAACCATGACGGGCACGAAAGCGCTGGCCGTCGCACCGCGAGCATCGGTGACGCGGAGCTCCACCCGATGATCTCCGGGCTTTTGCAGCAAGAGTTGTGGGTTTGGCTCCGTGGAGAATACCTTCCCTTCGAGCAGCCACTCATAACGGATTGCCTCGCCTTCATGATCCAGCGACCCCGTGCTCGAAAGCTCGACCGTGAGCGGTTCACGTCCCGCCGCGTTCCGGGCGCCCGCGATGGCGACCGGCGCAATATTGCCCCACTGGTAGGAAATCTTGAGTAGCTTGGAATCTTTGTTGGCACCCCATGTGGTGCCGTAATCAAGGAGGTACAAACAGCCATCGGGACCGAAGATCGCGTCGGATGGTCGCCGGACGACGACCCCTTTTTCACTCGCGTCGGAAGTCTTATTCTCAGCGACGAGGCGGAGCACCGAGCTGAAGTCTTCTATTCCGGCAAGGGTCCCCTGCTCGTTCAGGCGCGCCCATTTCAAGAATGGCCGTGCCCAGTCGTAAATGAGCAGGCACTTATCGAAGTGCTCGGGGAAGCCGCCACTTTCCCGGAATTCGGAGCGGAAGTGGAACACGGGACCGGCACAAGCAGTGCGCCCACCTTCGCCGAGCATTGGAAATTCACCGGACTTCCCCGCAGGATACCAGATGAGCGGCGGCTGCACCGGAGGGAGCTCGAGCAGCCCGGTATTATTCGGGCTGTTGTTAACCGGCTTCTGCGGATCATAGATTCCGAGCGACTGGTTGGTCTCGTAGTTATACTCGTGGTAAGGCTGATTTCCCCGGACCAGTGGCCAGCCAAAGTTTCCCGCCCGCCGCACTTGATTGATCGTGTCGAAGCCGCGCGGCCCACGGCCTGGCTTGTCACCTCCCGCATCGGGCCCGACA
>DASVRY010000363.1:0-2592 GCA_036388395.1 Chthoniobacteraceae bacterium | reverse complement strand
GCCCAGTTTTCGGAACGCGCCTGGGCCATGACTTCCTCGCGAAGCTCGTCCCGCATCTGCGCGCGCACATTCTCCGGAATGTAGGTGACGCGCATGTCGTCTTCTCCCATCGGCACCGCGTCTTCGGCGCCTTGCGCAGCGTGAGCCATGGCAACCTGTGCGGCGGCGGCAGCGCGCTCCGCGGCAGCCTGCGTCTGGTCGGCATGGGCGCGTGCGACAAGCGCATCCGCCTCAGCCTGCTTGATGAGATCCGATGCGTCCTCTTTCGTGAGCACACCCCGCTCGACGAGCCGATTGATGAGATTCATCGTGACGTTTGCTGATGGCGCAGGGGGTGCGCTCGTCGTCGTCGTCTCCTGAGCGGCGACTGCCTCCATGGGAGCGATGTCGGCCGCGGCAAAGAGGCCGGTCACGGGCAGGTCGCCTGCGGGATTGGATGCAGGCAGATCGTCCGGGTTGATCGGCGCACCCGCGTGAGCTGGCAGGGCCGCTGCGCACCATGTGGAGGCGAGCAGCAGGGCGAGCGTTCTGCGGGCAGCGGGAAGGGAAGTCGACATAAGTGGTGGTGACGGGAAAAGGAGATAGCTAAGCAGCGCCGCGCTTAGCTGGGACGACGCATGCTGGTGCGGAGAACGATCGGCATCTTCATGCCCTCGGGTGGTGCGGAGGGAAGCTGCTGCCCCATGAGGTCTCGAAGCTGGGCATCGACGTCGGCATTACCGGTGGGCTCCGCCTGAACACGCGTGATGCGCCCGTTTTCATCAACCCAGAGGCGCACCTTGATCGGCGGGAACGCCACGCTGCGGGTTTTGCGATTGCTGGTCAGGACCGAACGGATCTTTGATGTCGCGACGCCGTTGTACTGGCCAAAGCGGTTGCCACCGCCGCGTCCGGTGCCATTTCCGCCGAGGCCGCCGGAGCCACTACTGCGACCGAGACCGAAGCCGTCAGCGGGGCCGCTGCCGGTGATGTTCGTGCCGATGGGATCCGAAGGTGGCTCGTCTGGTGGAGCTTGGGTAGGTTCAGGCGGCGCTTCCTCAGGCGGTGCCGACTCCATCTCCTCTTGTTTTTGCTCTGGTGGTTGCTGCTTCGGCGGAGGAGGTGGAGGCGGCGGTGGTGGTGGCGGAAGCTGAACCTTCACGACCATTTGCTCGGGAGCTTTCCGGGCGGGGGCGGTCGGGCCGCTCGGCTTCTTGAAAAATCCGTAGGCAGCACCAGCGAGCACGATAGCGCCGACAATGAGCGCCACGCGATTGCCCCGGAAGAATCCTTCCTCCTCTTCATCATCGTCATCATCTGCAGGACGACGTGGAGGTGTCGGGCGCGGAGATGATCCACCAGCTGAGGAGCCGGGCGCACTTGGGTGCGCGGGGCTCTGCGGAGATCCCAGGGATTCCGCAGACGCCAACTTCTCTTCGTTGCTGTTCACTTCCTGCATCCTCGTGGCTAGGCAATCACTTGCCCGGCGGCTTGGTTGCGAGACCGATCTGCGAGATGCCTACTCGGCCTAGCACGTCCAGCACTTCCATCACCCCCTGGTATTGCGTAAGGCTGTCCCCGCGGAGCACCACAGGAAATTCGGGAGTGCTCGCCTTCAATGTGGTGAGGCGCTGCTCGAGCTCAGGCAATGTCACGGGCACAGTATTCAGGAAGACTTTGCCTTCGTTGTTCACGGTGATCGCCTGACTCTTGGGCCCTTCCAGTGCCGGGGACTTGCTCGCCTTGGGCAGGTTCACTTTCACCCCTTGCACACCTGCCGTCGTCATGATGATGAAGATCAGCAAGAGGACCAGGTATAGGTCCACCATGGGCGTGATGTTAATGTCGTCGTACGACTTGCCGGAATCAGCTTGCATGGTTGGCAAGGGCGGGTTGCGCTTCGGTGGTGCCGTTTAGCGGGGCTGTTTCGCGGGGCAGAGGCGCGTGACCGATGTCGGAGGGCGTCGGATAGAACTCCGCCATCTTGGCGACAAACTCGTCATTGAAGACCTGCATGGAGGCAATCAGGTCCTTAATGCGCGAGCTTAGATAGCTATAGATAAAGAGCGCTGGAATCGCGACGATCAGACCCGCGACGGTGGCGAGCAGCGCGCTGGCGATACCAGGTGCGATGGAGTTCACCTCGACCTCACCCGTCTTCGCGATGATCGCGAAGGTAATCATCACGCCGACCACGGTGCCGAGTAGACCAACATAAGGCCCGCCGGCGATGCTGATCGTGAGGAAGATCAGCCCTTTGTTCATCCGCTGATTCTCCCGCACGAGGCCAGTCTCGAGGCTCGCCTTGATGGCTTGAATTGAGCGGGCGGAGAGGCCCTTGGACTTGTCGCGGCCATTGCCGACGCGGTGCCGGATTTCCTCCGAGCCGATATGGTAGAGATGGTAAAGCGGCGACATGTGGATTTGCTTCAGCGTCTTCTTGTCGGCGCCACCGAGGCTCTTGATGCTATGCTCGTCGTTGTGGTCGAGCGCGGTAAGATCGGAGGAGACGTGCTTCCATTGCTTCATGAAGGCGTCGCTGCCTTTCTGAATGCTGTTTAGATAACCAAACTTCGTGATCGCCACGCCCCAGCCGAAGATAATCATGATCAC
>DASVRY010000362.1:0-2688 GCA_036388395.1 Chthoniobacteraceae bacterium | reverse complement strand
AACTACGTCGATCACCCGACGCACAACCATCTGATCTGCGTCGACTGCGACAAGATCGTGGAGTTCGAAGATCGAAACATCGAGACGCTGGAGGATTGCATTAGCAAGCGGCTCGGCTTTTCCCCTTCATCGAAAATCATCCGCATCGAGGCGACTTGTGATGAGCTGAAGCAGAAGGGCGCGTGCGGAAATCGCAAGGCGAAGTGATTTTTGGTTTGGGTGCCGGGATTTTCCGGTAGAACGGCGGGCCGCTTCCGGCGGATCAACCGCAACTTCATAACACTCGCATACCGACTCCATGTGGAAGGGCCGCTTCTCTGAACCTACCGCCGAACTCCTCCAATCCTACAGCGAGTCGATCAGCTTTGATTGGCGGCTGTGGCGGCATGACATCGAGGGTTCGATTGCACACTCAGCGGCGCTGGAGGCGGCTGGACTGCTGACTGGGGAAGAGCGGGGGAAGATCGTCGCCGGCTTGCGCGAGATTGGTGCGGAGATCGAGGCGGGGAAGTTTCAGTTCCAGACGGAGCTGGAAGACATCCACATGAATATCGAGGCGGAGCTGACCCGGCGCATCGGCGATGCAGGCGCCAAGCTGCACACCGCGCGCAGCCGAAATGATCAGGTCGCGCTCGATCTGCGGCTATATTTGCGTGCGGAATGCGACGGGATCACCGAGCTGCTGCAGCAGATGCAGCGCGCGCTTGTTGAGCTGGCTGAGCGTGAGCGTGAGGTGATCATCCCCGGCTACACGCACCTGCAACGAGCACAGCCGGTCTATTTTGCGCACCATCTGCTCGCCTACGTTGAGATGCTCGACCGCGACCTGGGCCGCATCGCCGACACGCGGAAGCGGCTGAACGTGATGCCGCTCGGCTCGGGCGCGATCGCTGGGTCAACCATTCCGCTGGACCGGGAACTCATCGCACGACTTCTGGATTTCCCGGCAATCAGCCAGAACAGCATGGATGCAGTGAGCGATCGCGACTTTGCCGTCGAGCTACTTTCCGCGCTCTCCCTGATCGCGATGCACCTCTCACGGCTTAGTGAGGACGTGATCCTTTGGGCTTCGAGCGAGTTTCAATTCATCACGATCAGCGACGCCTACACGACCGGCTCGTCGCTCATGCCGCAGAAAAAGAATCCCGACGTCGCGGAGCTTACGCGCGGCAAGACGGGACGCGTTTACGGCAATCTGCTCTCGCTCCTCACCACGCTGAAAGGTCTGCCAATGACCTACAACCGCGACATGCAGGAAGACAAGGAGCCGGTCTTCGATTCAGTCGATACGATCAAAGCGGCACTCGCGATCTTCACCGGAATGCTTTCCGGAATTCGGACGCGGCCGGATTCGTGCGCAGCCGCCGTCGGCGATCCGATGCTGCTTGCAACGGACGTAGCAGACTACCTGGTAAAGCGCGGAGTGCCGTTCCGAAGCGCGCACGAGATCGTCGGCAAGGCGGTCGCGCTCTGTGGACAAAAACAGTGCTCACTCGTGCAGCTGGCGCTCTCCGATTATCAACAGCTGAGCTCAGCCTTTGCGGAGGATCTGTTCGATTGTTTCCAGCTCGGGAAAGCGATGTCGGCGCGCCAAGCCGTGGGCGCTCCTTCTCCGGAGAATGTGAACCGGCAGCTCGAGCGGTGGAAAACGGTAGCGTGATTGGTGATCGGTAAATTGCGGGCGGATCGGGAGGGCTGCAGGCACGACAATCTCGCGGGAGCATTCCAAAAGCGAGTGCGGTAGTGGGACCGCAAGGTCAGCCTTTGATGTGCGATGCACCGGACCGGGAGGTCCGCTGCGACAAACCGGAGATCTGTGCTCCCCTCGGAGTCGCGTAGTCACGCGCTGCCTGGAACAAGATCATGGCAACTTCAGCTGCGCAGATCCGGCGCAACTCGGTAAAGTGCGCCTGCTGCTGGGCCTATTCTTCTTCGAGTCTGACATCCCTTCTCCACAATCATGCGCCGGTAACCTTCCGCGCCAACCTCCGCCCTCGGGAGGCGAGGAATGTGGCGGCAGCCCTTGTGGATGAGTTCGGGCCCGTCTTCCCAAACTCAGCCAGGCTGCCGCCACAGCTCCACCACAAAAATTCGTTTTCCAGCTAGCCGGCGGCTAGTTCACTCGGGCCAGCTGACTCGCTCGCGCGGATCACCCGGTCCCAGTCCTGCCAAGCTTCATCGGAGATGAGGGGGTTGCCTGGATGCACCCATGCAGTCGGGGTGCTGTGACAATCTTCGGAAGGGCAAAACAGTTTCACTCCGGTGCGACGGATTCGCAGATTTACCTCACGCCCCGTAAATACCCGGTCGCAGAGAATGCACCGGCGTTCATCATCGAGCGAATCCCAGAGTTTGGTAGGATCGTGCTGCTGGAGCAGTTGAAGCTGCTCCTCATCACTTTTCGGCTGAGGCATATATGAAGATCTAAGGCTGGGGGGATTAGCCTTCACTGCTTGTGCTCTCGCACGCGCAGTGGGGGCCGCGGCAAGTTGGCGCCTTCGAACACTGCTGCGCCTTCCGATTTTCTTATCGGCAGAACAGATGCACGCGGATGTGTTTCTTTCTGCGTAGTGTCGGTAATGAGTCAGCCCCTCTGGTTTAAGGATGCCGTTATTTATGAACTACACGTCAAAACGTTCGCGGATAGTAACGGCGACGGTATCGGAGATTTTCGTGGGCTGATCGAGA
>DASVRY010000361.1:0-2977 GCA_036388395.1 Chthoniobacteraceae bacterium | reverse complement strand
GGGGCTGCCGCGTTGTTTACTCTGTTGCAAGGAAGGGTTCGAGTCCCCTCCCCGGCACGTCTCGCTTCAAACCCCTCGAATAGCTCCACCCCCGCGAATCAGCCCGCAGGTCGAGCTCCGGCACGAGTTGGAAAGAACCGAGAGCTTGTTTCCCCACGAAGGCCTCTTCTTCGCTAACCGCCAGAGCAGACGCGGGCATGGCACCCGCGTCTGCGCAATCGCCTGGCGATGCTTTGCTTAGCCGAGCTTCTTCACGTCCTTCCACTGCCCTTCACGGGCGGAGGCGAGGACGGCGTCGCAGACGTACTGCGTCTCCAGCGCGTCGCGGAAAGTAGGCGGGCATGGCTTGCCTTCCCCGGCGGCCTTTAAGAAGTCCGCCACTTGGTGCGTGAAGGTTTCCGCGTAGCCGATCTGCAGACCAGGCACCCACCAGTTCTTCATGTAAGGCTGGTCGCCATCAGTCACATGCACGCTGCGCCATCCGCGCACGATTCCCTCGTCGCTATAGTCGAAATACTGGAGCCGATGCAGATCATGCAGATCCCAACGGATCGAGGCATTTTCGCCATTGATCTCCAGCGTGTAGAGCGCCTTGTGGCCGCGTGCATAGCGGGTGCTTTCAAAGAGCGCGAGCGAGCCATTGGCGAAGTGGCCCATGAAGGTGCACGCGTCGTCGATCTTCACCTCTTCGACATTGCCGGTGAGGTTGTGTTTGCGCTGCTTGATGAACGTCTCCGTCATCGCGGAGACATCGGTGATGCTGCCATTCAGCCAGAGCGCGGTATCGATGCAGTGCGCGAGCAGATCGCCCGTCACCCCGCTGCCCGCCGCCTTGGCATCGAGCCGCCAGAGGCCGGCGCCGCCCTGCGGGAGCTCGGCAGAAATGGTCCAGTCCTGAAGGAAGTTCGCCCGGTAGTGGAAGATCTTGCCGAGCTTCCCTGAGTCGATGATCTGCTTGGCAAGCGTGATCGCAGGGACGCGGCGATAGTTGTACCAGACGGTGTTTGGCACGCCCGCTTCCTCGATCACCCTCACCATTTCCTCACCCTGCGGGCCGTCGAGCGCGAGCGGCTTTTCACAAAGCACCATCTTGCCCGCGCGTGCCGCGGCCATGGCGATTTCGGCGTGGGAGTCGTTTGGGGTGCAGATGTCGATCGCATCGATATCCTTCCTCTCGACGAGCTTCCGCCAATCAGTCTCCGTGCTCTCGAAGCCCCAATTATCCGCATAGGCCTTCAGCTTCGCTTCGTCGCGACCGCAGGCCGCCTTGAGCACTGGACGGAGCGGCGCTTCGAAGAAGTTGGCCGCGTTGTGGTATGCGTTTGCATGCGTGCGGCCCATGAAGCCGTAACCGACGATGCCGATATTGAGGGGTTTTCTTGTGCTCATTCGAGTAGAGGTGTTGTTGGTTTCTTAGAGAGGGTGCGCATTCGAGCAGACCGCTCGAATCCTGACAATCTCCGGGTACAAGTTACGTGGAGCCTCATCATCAGAGGAGTTCCTGGACGCGAATGCACAAGGGTCGCCGCCCACACCGAGCACAATCAGCGGCCGTTCGACAGAGTGCCAGCTTTGCGGTTCAGCCACACAGGTTAGATGATCCGCTCATAGTCGCATTGCCACACAGGCGGTGCATCGCATACCGGAACTGGCCGCTGAGGAAGAGGACCAAGGCCTGCCGAGGACATCGCCTTGGCAGCAGATCGCCTCGCCTCAAAGCACGAGGCTCCAGCGTCGCGGGTTCGGCGTGTTGTTAGCCGAGTTGGCTTAGCTCCAGCCGTGCGCCGCACGCACCTTCACCATCGCCGAGAGGATCGTGTTCCAGGTTTCCTGCTTCTCGAGCATGGCATTCGGGAACATGCATCCATCCCAGCAGATGTGCTGGATGACCTTGCGCGCGGAGCCATCCGGCTCTTCGAGCCAGTAGCCAGCGGCCTCGGTGATGTCCACCTTGCCGTTTGGATCGTCGGCCGGGCAGTGGCGCCCAGTTTTGTCATGGGAACCGGTGCCGTGCACGGAGCCGTCATTTTGGGCCACGTGAAAGTCAATCGTCCAGGGCCGGAGTGCGTCGGTCATTTTCTGATAAGCCGCTTCAAACTCCCCTTCCGTGTAGCCGGGCTTCAGCAGCGCATGCTCCGGCGCATTCACGCCAAGCAGATACAGATACGTGTGCGCGAGATCGGCCTGGAAACCTACCACGCCCGGCATCGCGACTTCCTCGAGCAGCTCCACCATATTCTTCCAGCTATGCATGCCCGCCCAACACACTTCTCCTTCAGCCGCGAGCCGCTCGCCATGATCCTGCGCGACCTTCGCCGCCTCGCGGAAGGTCTCCGCGATCTTCTGCGTGTTGCCTTTTGGGTCGGCATACCAGTGCTCAGGGTTATCCGCGGAATCGATCCGAATCACGCCGTACTTCCGCACGCCGTGCTTTTTGAGAAGGTCTGCGATCCGGCAAGCCTTTTTCACCGCCAGCACGAATTTCTCGCGATCCTCAGGTCCACCTAGTGCAGTGCTACCCACAGTTCCCGGCCAGACGGGCGCAACGAGTGAGCCCACATTCAGCCCATGGCTCGCGATCTTATCTGCGATCACCTTCAGGTCGTCCTCGCTGATATCGATGGGGATATGCGGATCAAAAAGGAACAGATCCACTCCCTCGAATTTCTGCCCGTCGACTTCCGCCTTAGCCGTGAGCTCCAGCATCCGATCAAGGCTGATCGGCGGCTCATCCGTGCCGGGTGTCTTGCCGACGAGGCCGGGCCACATGGCGTTGTGAAGTTTCGGAAACGTCTTGGCGGATACAGTGCTCATGATTGGGATGGAAGGGCGGGAATTCACTGCCGGTAGGCGGCGCAACGTGCGACCCGCAAGCCACCGGCAATGACGTCGCCTTGTGTGCCGAAAACCGGACGGACCGACAAGGATCTTTTGCTCCCATCCGGCCTGCCAAGCGAGGAGAACGGCGCATCCCCGT
>DASVRY010000360.1:0-3807 GCA_036388395.1 Chthoniobacteraceae bacterium | reverse complement strand
CCTGCTCCGGCAAGCGGATCAACTTCATCAATTAAAGGATCAAGACCGCCATCCACCGGCGCGGTTTCGTCTGTCGCCGGCGCATCGGGAGCTGAAACTGCTTCGTCAGCCGCAGGCTGAGAAACGACCGGGTCCTTTGGTGTAAGCTTCAGGTCATCCACGATGAAGCGCGCATCCATGTAGGTCACCCGGAGATTGAACTCCGACCCCAGCTTTTGCTGAATATCTGAGAGTTTCAGGCCTTCTTCGATCCAGCGGGACACGGCTTGCTTCTGTTCGTTGGTCAATTCCATACGGTGCTATTCAGCGGGCTGAAGCGTCATGGGGCAAGCTCCATCGAGTCCACAATTCGGCCCAAACAATGGTCCAATTCGACACTACCTGGACACTACCGCCGAAGCCAGGGCGAGAGTTGCGACTCAACTTCGGGGCTCCATGCCACGCGGAATTCTTCGCTTGGGAGCAGCATCATCTGCCGGCCGTCTTCCCCCGTGAAGCGCATCTCCACCTTCCGCTTGCCTCTATGGTGCTCAATGATGTCCCGCACTGCCACGAGATCCGCCTCAGTGGATTTCGTGCAGTCGAAATCGAGAACCACCGGCTTCTCGCGAGGCGCAGGCTTTTTCAACGGCTTCACTTCATTAGCTACGAGCTTCGAGGCATCTTCGCGCTTATCGAGCCGGCCGGTCATGGAAACCACCGCCCCCTGCTCCAGCAGTGCAGCGCACTTGGTGAACGTCTCGTTCCAGATCATCACCTCCAGGCTTCCGGTGAGATCTTCGAGAACAACGACCGCGAACGGCTTGCCTTCACGCTTTGTGAATTTCTTCTCCACCAGTGTGAGCGCGCCCGCAATTGAGACCGTGCTCTTGTCCTCCTCCTCGTGGAGATTCGCGATCGGAACGTATTTACCACCCTCCAAAGCGGGGCGGTATTCATCCAGCGGATGTCCCGTGACGTAGAAGCCGAGCAGCTCCTTTTCGAACCCGAGCGTCTCGGTCGAGGACCATTTCGGCACTGAAGATGACGACGCTCGGCGGGGCTCGGGGGTCGAGGTCTCGAAGGCGTCGAAGAGCGATACCTGTCCCGAGGCACGATCTTTGTGCGCGCTCGCCGCCGCTGCGAGGGCGGAGTCGATTTCGGAGAAGAGCTGCGCGCGGTCCACCCCGGTCCAGTCGAAAGCGCCGCACTTCACCAAGCACTCCAGCGCCTTTTTGTTCATCTTCTTCGTGTCCACGCGACGACAGAAATCTTCCATGGAGGCAAACGCGCCGCCTTTCTCCCGCTCCTCCATCGCCGCCGCGACTGCGCCTTCACCGACGTTCTTGATCGCGGCAAGGCCATAGCGAATGCAGCCGGCGCCATCCACGACCTCGGGTGCAAACTTCAACCAACTGCGGTTCACATCCGGAGCGAGGATTTTGATCCCCATCCGTTCACACTCCGCGACGAAGATGCTGATCTTATCCGTGTTTGAGATTTCATTACTCATCACCGCGGCCATAAACTCGACCGGGTAATTCGCCTTTAGATATGCCGTCTGGTAGCTAACCCACGCATAGGCTGCGGAGTGCGAGCGGTTGAAACCGTAGCCTGCAAACTTCTCCAGCAAGTCGAAGATCTCGTTCGCCTTCTTCGGTTCGATGCCGTTCAGCTCCTTGCAGCCGTCGACGAACTTTACGCGCTCCTTCGCCATCTTCTCCTTGTCCTTCTTGCCCATGGCGCGGCGAAGCAGATCGGCGCCTCCTAGCGTGTAGCCCGCGAGCACCGAAGCGGCCGCCATCACCTGCTCTTGATAGACAAAAATGCCATAGGTATCCGCGCAGACTTTCTCCAGAAGCGGATGCGCATACTTGATCTTCGCGAGGCCCTTCTTGCGCTTAATGTAATCCGGGATCAGGTCCATCGGACCCGGGCGGTAGAGCGCCAGAATCGCGTTGATGTCCTCGATGTCTTTTAGCTCGAACTGCTTGCAGACATTCACCATTCCGCCGGACTCCAGCTGGAAAATGGCGATGGTCTCACCGCGATTCAGGAGGTCGTATGTTGCCTGGTTATCGAGCGGGATGGTGTCGATGTCGAAGTCGGGCGTGTGCTTGTGGATCAGCACCACCGCATCCGTGATCACGGTCAGCGTCTTCAGGCCGAGGAAGTCCATCTTCAGCATGCCGAGGTCCGTGAGCGGCGCCATGGAATACTGGCTGACGATCGAGCCGTCATTCGCGCGCGTGAGCGGGATGTATTCGGAAAGGTCGCGGTCGCAAATCACCACGCCGGCCGCATGCACGCCGACGCCGCGGGTGAGCCCTTCGAGCGTCGTCGCGTACTCCCAGAGCTGCTTCACCGCTGGCTCGGTTTCGACAGCTTTCTTGAGCTCTGGATTCTTATCGATTGCACCTGCGACGTGCTCCTTCTCGCCGGTGTCCTTGTTCTTCTTGTCGATACCCGCGAGGGTGATCCCCAGCTCGTTCGGAATCATCTTCGCGATCCGATCGGCGTCGCCATAGCTCCAGCCGAGCACGCGACCCACATCGCGCACCACGGACTTCGCGCCCATCGTGCCGAAAGTGATGATCATTGATACGGCTCGCTCGCCATATTTCTCCCTCACATAGGAGATCACTTCCGGGCGGCGATTCTGGCAGAAATCCACGTCGATATCCGGCGGGCTCACCCGCTCCGGATTCAGAAACCGCTCAAAGAGCAGTTTGAACTTCAGCGGGTCGATATCCGTGATCCCCATGACGTAAGCGACCATGGAACCAGCCGCCGAGCCGCGCCCAGGACCAACCGGAATCCCCTGCCGCTTCGCCCAGGCAATGAAGTCCCAGACGATTAGGAAATAGTTCACGAAGCCCTGCTTCTCCAGCACGGCGATCTCCCGCTCCAAGCGCTCGCGCACCTCCGGCGAGTCGGCGTTTTCCTTGTATCGACGCCGCACGCCTTCCTCAGCGATTTGACGCAGATACTCGTTCCGCGTCATTCCTTCAGGCGGCGTGTAGTTCGGCTCTTTCGGCACGCCGAATTCGATGTCCAGGTTGCACCGTTCAGCGATTGCGAGGGTGTTTGTCACCGCTTCCGGATGGTCGCGGAAAATGTGCGCCATTTCCGCCGGGGATTTGAAGTAAAGCTCCGGCACATACTTCATCCGCTTCTCGTCCGTGACGTTCGAACCGGTGCCGATGCAGATCATCACGTCGTGAGCCTCGTGCTGCCCGCGCTCGAGAAAGTGTACATCGTTTGCCCCGACGAGCCCCAGCCCAAGGTCGCTGGCGATCCGCGGCAGCACGCGGTTCACCTTGATCTGCTGCTCGATCCCGTGGTCCTGCATCTCGAGGAAGAAATTCTCAGCGCCGAGAATGTCGCGGTACTGCGCCGCGAGCTCCAGCGCCTTTGGATACTGATCCGCAAGCAAGGCCGAGTTGATCTCGCCCTTCAAACAGCCGCTCATCCCGATCAGCCCCTTCGCATGATCACGGAGCAGCTCTTTATCGATGCGCGGCTTGTAATACATCCCGTTGAGATGCGCCTCCGAGACGAGCTTGATGAGATTGTGGTAACCCGTCGAATCCGTCGCCAGCAGCGTCAGGTGATAGGCCGCATCCCGCCCGCTCGTCGCCACTCGATCTCTGTGCGAGCCCGGCGCCATATACACCTCACAACCTACGATTGGCTTGATCCCGGCGTTTTTCGCCTCTTGGAAAAACTCGATCGCGCCGAACATGTTTCCGTGATCGGTGATCCCCACCGCGGGCATCCCAAACTCCTTCGCCTTCTTCATCACATCCGGGATGCGATTTGCCCCAT
>DASVRY010000359.1:0-2758 GCA_036388395.1 Chthoniobacteraceae bacterium | reverse complement strand
CAGAGCAGGTCGATGGAGCAGGCGACTTCCTTGCCGAGTGGCCGCGCTTGCTCCTCCAATTTTGCTAAACCTCCGAGATTGGTCACGACCCGAATACAGCGCCCTCACGAGTTGGGTGGCTGGAGTTGCTCGATACTCCTTCTGATGTTTACGGAAGCGGACGACCCGCGTGCGGAGGTGGTCTAGCCTACGCTGGGCGGCGGCAAGACGGTCCCTATGATCAAGCCGCCATCCGTGCTTTCCCAGCGCCGCAAGCGACCAAACCGGCGCTGCTCGCAATCATCTAGCGCAACGAGCATTAATCCCTAATGCTGAAACCAGCGGCGCTAAGGATCGGCAGTCTGGAACACGCGACCAGCATCTGGCACCAAGAAAGCTGCTTGGGAGCGATTACCGCACAAGTTCTCCGACATGCTCGCGAACCTGGACCTCCGGAAGATCATTGCTCGCCGACGAGGCACACCGGACGACGGGCGGCGGTCCTGGGCCGAGGACTGCGAGCTCTGGGCTCATCCAGGTTCCATCGGAGCCGTGTTGCTCGCCTGACTGAGCCGGTCACGATGTGGTTCCACTGGCGAGGCGGGGCGATGCCCCCACCAACGTGTGAGTCGCGCCAAAGGACCGCTCAAATTTCGGACACGCTCAGAAACAGATGCCGGCTTTCGACCATCGGGAAGCTGAAACAGCCACCACTCGCGGAGGCGCTCGATTCCGGTTGCTTGCCGGACGTAGCGCTGCCAGACGAACGCGAGATCAAAGATCAGCGCAGCCAGCCACCAAAGATATAGAAACGCCGCACCGCTAATTACCACTGGCCACAATGATGGTTTCGCGCCGAGTGTCGCGGCTAAACTACGGATCTTCTTCTCCTTGGCTTCCGTAAGCGGCGGCTGGTTTGCCGCAGCGCGTTGCTGCCGTTGCACTTCCACCGTGACTTCCGCGAGTCGCTTCCGTTGTGAATCGGCAGTATAGATGCAAAGGGTGCCGATAATCAGCATGCCGGCGGCTCCACCAAGGATCAGAGGACGCATTCCTCTCCGGAACCACCTCTGCCGACGAGGCGTGGCCGTGGGATCGAAACGCACTAGCTCCTTCTGCTGTTTCCGTTGCTTGAATGCGGAAGCAAGACCCACGCCGGCAACCACTAGGGCGATTCCGAGAACTACCAGCGTTGGATAGACTGCCTCCTTAGCCAGAGCCGCGGGGTCGACTACGGGGTCGAGCAGTCGCCTAGCCATCTCCGGGACGGATCGCGTCGCATCTGATGCAACCACGGAGCCGATCGTCGCGCGTGACGACGCCGGAACGATAATCCAATATGACGCTGCTCCCAAGAGGAAGCCAAGCGCCCCATAAATCCACCAGACGAGGCCAAAAGCCAGGCGTGGCAGTCGGGCAAACAGCGTCACCCCGGAGACAAGGAGCGTTAGCCCGATGGCACTAAGAATGAGTTCCGAACCGGACGGCGCCTGCGCCACCGGAAGACCCAGCAGTGTATACCGAACATACTGCTGGAACGGCTCGAGTTCAGCATTCGCGTAGTCCGCGACGGCCCTGTAAAGCATCCACGCGCCGACGAAAAGCAATAAACCACTAAGTGCGTATGGCAGCAAAGGGCTCAACACTTTGACCCACCATCGGTCATTAAGCTCCGGAAGTTTCGGGAGACGAGCGGGATCTTCGCCTTCCTTTATCGGCATTACCGCCTGCCGGATGAAGTGCTCGAAAACGGCTGGATCGTCCCAATAATCGTTGTGTGCCTTACCAGGAAGGAAGTAGCGCGCAAAGCCAATGTCGTGCAGGCAGTCCTTGCAGCCGCAGAAGTCAAAGGCTTCGCATTGTTTGAGTTCGAGCCAATCGCGTGCGGTCTCAAGCTTGAACCCGATTGGATCACCAAAGTCGTAGTAGTTTCGCCAGCGGATGCGCTCGCCTGTAAATAGCGGGTTAGCCTTCTGTGGATCAAGATCGGTCCAGAGCCGTCGCCAGAGGAGGAGATGCTTGTCGATAGGCGAGCCGATCGTCATGAAGCCGCGAATATTGCGAAGCCATCGCAATGGCGAGCCGGCATCGTTTACATCCGCGTCCAATACGCGCGCCAGATCCGATCCCCGCTTCGGGATGACCTGCTTCCCTGACATAGCAAGGAGCAGCGCGAGAAAACTAACCACGGTTCCTTCGCTATGCGCGACAATGTGGATCCTGGCTTTCGGATGAAGCGTTATGATATTCTCGAGAGCGCTGTGGAAGTTCCCAATGATGTCATTCCGGTAGGTGGCGAACTCTGTGACGATCTGCACATCGCCAAGATATGCCTCGAGCACGGAGCGCAGATCGAAAGTAAACAGGCCGGCTTTGTCCGCCAGAAAGGTCAGGTTCTCGAGCACGTACACGGTCTCGATCACCTCATCGAGAACCTCGCTGGCCAACGAAAAGTCCGGTGGCTCGATCGTTTGCCCATTCGGAGCCTGAGCTCGCGCACATAGCAGGCGCGCTCGCGCAATGACCGTCCGCCCCCAAGCTTTTGTTTCCTCGAGGGTTCGGCCTTCCTTCTGCACCTCCTGCGGGATGTTCGCCCAGAAGACCTCGCTGAATCCGAGCTTACTCGCGTCGCCGGTGAGCGGTTCATCCAACGGAACGACGCTGCCCAGCGGGCCGTGAAAATGGCCGAGCGGTTGAGGCGAGAGCGGTGGGTATTCGTTTTCTGGTGTGGGAAAGGCGAGCGATCGCGCGAATCGCGTTGCCACCGCGCGTACCGTCT
>DASVRY010000358.1:0-5838 GCA_036388395.1 Chthoniobacteraceae bacterium | reverse complement strand
GTTCATTCCACCAGGAGGCGTGCCGAAACTCGACGACGTTCCGGCGCGCCGGGTCGAGTTGCTCCACGATCCGGCGCAGCCGCGGTGCCGAGTAGCGAAAGCTGGGCGGGAGCTGAAAGAGGAAGCAGCCCATCCGCGGCCCGAGCAGATCCGCGATGTGCCCGAAGTCGCGCACCAGCGTCTTCGTCCGGCTGAAGCGCTTCACGTGCGTGATCAGCTCCGACACCTTCACGGTGTAGACGATGCGCCGACCTTCCGCCTGCTTCAGCCAGGTGCGCACCGTCGCGACAGTTGGCCACGAGTAGAATGGCGCGTTCAGCTCCACAGTATCGAACTGCTCCGCGTAGAACGGGAACCAGTCGGCGCGCGGCAGATCGGCTGGGTAAAAGCCACCCGCCCAGTGCCAGTAATACCATCCCGAGCAGCCGACGTGATACCGGCCCAATGTGGGTTTCTCGGCCTCGCGGGGGCGCTCCGTCGCCCCCTCCCAAGCGAGCCGCGCCTGATGCATTTTTTCCGCACGACCGACATTCGCCTCGCGCTGGGCTGCCCGCCGCGCCTCGCGACGGGCGCGCCGCTCGGCAGGCGTGAGTGGCGGAGCAGGCATACGACCGAATCGAAACTCCCCGGATCTTTCAGCGCACGCGCCTTTCGAGGGCCAGCCCAGACCCACAACAAACAAGGACCGACCAGCAGCTTGCCGGACAACCGCTGCGAATCCCAACGGGATTGAATCCTCCAGCCCAAGGTTGACCGCGAAGCGGCTACCTTGGGACCGCGGTTACATCGGCATCAAGCCTGAAAGGGTTGAATCTACCCGCCTAAAGCCGCAGCCTCTCGCGATGGCGCAGTCGCTCGCGAAGATCCTTTTGCATGTGGTCTTCTCAACCATGGAACGGCGTGCTTTTCTCGAGGACCAAGCCCTTCGCGACGAACTTCATCGCTACCTCGGCGGCATCCTCACGAACCTTGGCTGCCAGCCGCTCATCATCGGCGGCGTCGAGGATCATGTGCATCTGCTCTTCGCGCATTCTCGCCCGGCGACTGTGGCCGACGTAGTGAAGGAAGTGAAACGCAGTTCGACTCTGTGGCTGAAATCGAAATCGCCGACTCTCGCGGAGTTTGGCTGGCAGAGCGGTTATGGCGTGTTCTCCATCGGCCAATCGCAACTTCAGGACGTGCACGCCTACATCGCCGGCCAGGAGGAGCATCATCGCAAGCTCTCGTTCCAAGAGGAATTCCGCCGGTTGTTGCAACGTTACGATGTCCCGTTCGACGAGCTGTATGTTTGGGATTGATGCCGGTCCGCAGGTGACTCGTGCCTTCCGGTGTGCGGCACTTGGGGTTCAACCCTTTCAGGGTTAATGCATGTCTTGTTGGTGGATCCCAAGGTAGCTCGTGCCTCGCAACCTTGGGCTGGTTGATCCAATCCCGTTGGGATTCCGCTCCGCCATCGCACGCGGCGGAATCCACGTCACCACGAGCTAAGAGAAGTCGCATGCGGCACCGACATCGCCCACCGAGCTTGAGCTGCAGGGTTGCCTAAGATAACTACCCAGAACGACTCGTTGAGGCCTGATTGATTGAATCCCGCTGGGACTGCGGCCTCGCCATCGCACGCGGCAAAAAATGCATATCACTGCAACCTCGAGGAAGTTCCCTGCGGCACCGAGTTCGCCGACTAGCCTTGAACTGAAGGATTGCCGGGAACGACTACCTAGAACTACGCGACGGGCCGCGCGTGATCCTTGGCGCGTCCGGTATGCGCCGTGCCATCAGGTGAGCGGCGGTCAGCAAGCCCGTCTTTAGGTTGTCGGCTTCGCGCGCGGCATCCCGAATCCCAGCGGGATTCAATCTTTCAGCCCAAGGTCGACTGCGAAGCAGGCTACCACGGGGCTTGGGGCCCATGTCAATTTCCGCATCAACCCTGAGAGAGTTGAATCCATACGAGCGAGCCGCCATTTCGCGCCATGGCGCAGTCGCTCACGGGAGACGGCCTCCGGTTCTGGATGATAGCTTCCTCAGCAGGCCGTCAGGTTTGAATACCCAGGGACTCGGCTACGGTCGCGTTTATAAGAACGTCGAGAGGAGAACTAAAATGCCGAAGCTCATCTGGAATTTAATCGGAGGTATCTATCTGACCGCAGCATCCCTTTCATGTCATGCGGCCGACCGGGCATCTTCGTTGGCGACCAGAGATGGTGTGGTCGAAGCGCTCCGCGGTGCGGTGCAGCCGCTGGCGGGCGAGAGTAAAGACTACGACGCGCTGATGGAGCAGATCGGCGATGCCCGCGTCGTCATGTTGGGCGAGGCAACCCACGGCACTCACGAGTTTTACCGCGAACGCATGCGCATCACGCAGCGCCTCATCAAAGAGAAAGGTTTTGCCGCGGTGGTGATCGAAGGGGATTGGCCCGACGCGCTTCGGGTCAACCAATCCGTCCGCCGCCAGAATCGTGACGAGAATGCTGAACAGGCGCTCTCCGCCTTTACCCGATTCCCGCGCTGGATGTGGGGCAATACCGATGTGCGCGATCTTGTGGAATGGATGCGCCAGCATAACGAAGGTCTGCCGCCTCAGGAAACGCGGGTCGGGTTCTACGGCATGGATATGTATAGCCTGCCGAGCTCGTCGGATGCCGTCGTGGAAGGGCTGCAGGGATTGGACGCAGCAGCGGCGACGCGCGCGCGGGATCGTTACCGTGGGTTTCAGGCATTTGGAGATAAACCCGAACGCTATGGAATTGCGGCACTGACCGACTCTGGCAAGTCTCAGGAACGCGCGGTGCAGGAGCAGTTTGAGGAATTGCAACGCGGGTACAACACCCAGACCAGCCGCAAGGAGGAGTGGTTCTCGGCCCTCCAGAATGCGCGCGTGGTGAAGAGCGCGGAAGAGTACTATCGCGTTTCGTTGAGCGGGGGTGAGTCGTCGTGGAATCTGCGCGACCGCCACATGGCCGACACCCTCGACGCGTTGCTCGCCCATCTCGGCACGGAGTCCAAACCGTCCAAGCTCGTCGTGTGGGCGCACAACAGTCACGTCGGCGATGCACGCCACACCACGATGGGCGAATCTGGTGAGTGGAACGTGGGCCAATTGATGCGCCAGCGCCGCCCGAAGGAGACGTTCTTGCTTGGTTTCACGACCTACACCGGCACGACCATGGCAGCGACGGGGTGGGATCAGTCAGGTCAGGTGCGGCAAGTGCGTCCTGCTCTTCCGGGCAGCTTTGCGGCGCTCTTCCACGCCACCGGAGTGAAAAACTTCCTGCTCCCATTGCGCGGGGAAGGGGATCTGGTGCTATCCATGGGCGAGCCCCGGTTGGAGCGGGCAATCGGCGTGGTGTACGTGCCGCAGACGGAACGGCAGAGCCATTATTTCGAGGCGCGAATGTCGAAGCAGTTCGACGCCGTCATTCACATCGACGAAAGCAGCGCCGTTAAACCGCTGCGCCCATGAACCAGGGACGGCATTAACTTGGTGCGCGAGTTTACCGCTCCGGCTCACCGTCCCACGGATTTTTCTTCGTCACCGTTCGCTTAGCCACCTTCCCGTTCCGGATCTCTTCCTTGATCAGCACGTATTCTTCGTCGGTGATCTCTTTGGGGACGAGGTTCCGGATTTCTTCAGCTTGATCATAGATCTCGCGACCGGTCATGAGAAAACGCCCGCCGACGATCTTGTAGAATGCCGTATGGCGGGAAGGACCGGATCGCGCCGAAGCCGTGGCAGTCTTCGTTTTTAGGTCGAAGTGATTGATGCCTAATTCGGCCGGTTCTTTCCACGGCACGTAACGCTTTCCGTTGAATCGGAAGTAGTGATACCAAGTGCCTCCAGTGCCCCAATTGGACGGGACTCTGAAGTCCAGATAACCGTCGCCATTGTAGTCTTCAACGTCCACATGCACGACACCCGCTTCTGTGCTCATCGGTAGCTCTCCAAACCCAACCTGAATAAGCGAATCGAAGCCGGTCCAGCGCTTTCCGTTGGTCTCCTCCGTCGGCTCCCTCGCAACGCTAGTGTCAGCCACGAAGAGTAACGTGATCGGCTTGGCTTTCTTGCCGGGGTGCACCACCAGCCGGTATTGCTTACCCGGCTCAGGCAGCGGTGGGTTCTTCAGGTCAAATGTTTCGATTTCCCCCGCCGAGACGATTGCAACCAAGCCGGGAGCCGAAGCTGCAAGAAGGCGTGTAAAACGTTTCATGATCTGTCGGGGCACCATCAGGTGAAGAAGATGGATGATGAAGGATCTTCAAGGCGCCAGCGGCAGCGCATAGCACGCGGCTTCCGTCGCGTTGCGGACGAGCAGTTTGTCGCCGACCAGCACGGGGTGATTCCACGTCTTGCCCTGAAGGGCTTGAAAGGAAGTGATTTCTTTGTGCGCCGTGGGATCGGCTTGCAGCAGGACGACGCGGCCGTCTTCCGCGGCGATCAGGATCTGGCCGGCGGTGTCGAGGAGCAATGACTGGCCCTTGCCATAGCGTCCACCTTTCCAGGCGCGCGCGCCGGTCTTGAGATCGATGCAACTGAACATCGAGCCGTCGATGCCATAGAGGTATCCCTGATGCGCGATGACGTCAGAAAAGTCCGTCTTCAACTGCTTCGAGGTCCAGAGTGGTTCCGCGGTGAGTTGATCGCCGTTTTTGCTCACGCGAATGGCGCGCGTGCCCTCCGCCATCGGCGTCGGCAGCAGGATCACGTCTTCGCCGATCACCGTCGGCTGCAGCGCGCGGTAGCCTTGGAATTTCCACTCGTAGTTCAACCGCACTTTGCCAGTCGCGGGATCGAGCAGCAGCAAGCCGTCATTCGTCAGCATGAGCAGCGTCTCTTCGCCGAGCACCTTGCTGAGCTGCGGCGAGCTGTACGACTCCGGCCCGCAGGCCACCGACCACCGGGGTTGTCCGCTCGCGGCGTCGAAGGCCATCACGCCCTTGTCGCCCTCGCCCCCGGCGTAAATGATGACCAGCCCATTTGTGACCAAGGGAGAGGCGGCGTAGCCCCACATGGGGAGTTCCTTGCGCCCGCTGAGACTCTTGAAGTCCTGCTGCCACGCCACTTCGCCGGTGCTTGCCTTCAAGCGCAGCAACACGCCCGACGCGCTCGTGACGAAGACCGCGCCATCCGCCAGCGTCGGCGTGGCGCGCGGGCCCGGACCTCCCATCGCCTCGTCAAACCGCGCCTCGCGCTGCTGCGTCCAGACTTCATTCCCGGTGGCCACCTCGTAGCATGCGACGACCTCGCTCGGCCCGAGCTGCTCCTGCGTGAAGGCATACGCTCCCGCGACTGCGAATGACGACCAACCCGCGCCGACCGGCTTTTTCCAAAGCAGCTTCGGCGGATTCGCCTGCCAATCCGTCGCGAGCTTCGGCGCCTGCGTATGGCCCAGGCGATCCGCACCGCGGAACCCTGGCCATTCCGCGGTGGCCATGGCCGCCTCGATTTTCGCACCCGCGCCCGCACCCTGCGCCTGCGGCGCAGCACTTTTCGCCCACGAGCCAGCGCCCGGTGCCGGCGCCCATCGTGGATGCAGTTCAAAGCCATACGCCCCGGTGATCCCAAAATTTTGCAAAATGAGCGTGATGGACATCGCCAGCACTGCCCCGACCAGCACGCCCGTCACCCGCGGTTTCGGCCGCTGGCGGCGCAGAAGATACGCGCCCAGGCCAAATCCGATCGCTCCCAGCGGCAGCGTGAGATAGGTCGTGATCACCCCGCGCATCGACGGATCGCTCAGCAACACAATCGCCGCCAGCGCGAGGAGGAACCCGAAGAACCCGATGAGCTTCTCGCGTCCCGTGGCCCGGCTCCCCGCCACCCACCAGAGCAGGATCAGCACG
>DASVRY010000357.1:0-4773 GCA_036388395.1 Chthoniobacteraceae bacterium | reverse complement strand
TTCCACCGGCCGCTCGGAGCGGTTCCGCACTTTGATCTCAAAACTCTCGTCTGCCATCTTGCGACCTTCGTCAGATTGGAAGTCGACCTGCTGCCGCTCGCCGACAAGATCGAAGGCGGCGCCCAGCTTCACCCGAACAAGTTCGTCCTTGGGCGTGTGTTCGATGTTCTGCTCGCCGACGAATTCGAGCTGCTCGCCGTCGCGTCGATAAACGCGCAGCCTTCCGCCGGGAAGGGGAATACCCAACCGATTCTCGGCGCTGTTCTTGAATTCCAGCTCCGTGAAGACCCGCGGCTTTTCGCCATATGCGGGGCCCGGTTCGGAATTGAAGCCCATCGGCATGATATGCACCTCTCCCGCTCCATTGAACGAGTAGATGCGCGATGTCTTCACCCCGGCGGCGCGAGTGAATTCCACCTGCTTCGTCTCCGCGTCACGCAGCGTGGTCGGACGTGGAAGCGTGTAGAGGTGATATTCATCGAAGGGCTTCTCGGATGGACCTTCCGATGCCGGCTCCTCGAACACCCTAGTGGTGACGGCCATTGCCTCCTCTCGCGGGGTGCTGGGCGGAGCTACCTTTTCCACCTCGCCAGCCATGAGCTTTAGCCGGGCATTCGTGAAACTCGTGCCGGACTGATTTTGCACCGTGACCCAGCCGGCGATGTCGCCGACGTCTCCCTGCTCTGGAAGGACCAGGTTGTAGTCGGCCTTCCACGTGAAGCCTTGGGTGACGTAAGCCAGCTCTGCAGCGAGCTTTGCTGGTGCTGCCGCTTGCACCTGCCAGACGAGGGTCGGCTTCAGGATGGTGTCGTCGCCAAGCGAAGGAAAAATCGGCGTGCCTGGGAGCCCGAAGCGCAGTTTGCCAGCCACCTCGATGATCGGCTCCATGGCCGGCGTGCTGTCGTCCGGTTGTATCGCTTGGTGTCCACTGCGGACGACCTTGCCGCTGACCACTGCCGGACCGCCATCGTCGGTCTCTGTTTCAAACTCGATGACCTTTCCCTCGAAAAGCGACAGCAGGAAGCTCTGCGTCGCGGGATCGTTGCGGTAGCTCTGCTCGAGGATATGAAAGGGCGTTTTGCCCGTCGGATCACGCAGGATCACGGAGTCCGGCTCCAGTTTGGCAGTGGCGCCAGCGTACTTAACGCTGGTGATCCCGGCATTCAGCTCGAGCGGCACTGTGTCGCGCACCACGGCAAAGCCACCATTGTAGATCGTTAGCGCCGGGTCAGCGGTAGACACCGCGCCTGTTAACGCAATCAGCACCGGGAGAAACGTGGCCGTCTTCGTCATCAGGCAAGTGGTCCACGCGAACTCCTCGCGGGCAAGCTGGAACTTGCTGCTCGCTGGCGCAGCCATGAGCGGACTCTCAACTCTCAACCATCAACTCTCATCTTTCCCCCGGCACTCTGCGCTTGCCCGGGGCGCGTGGCTGCTCTCAACTGCCCGCGCAATGATTGTCACGACCGCTCAGCTCTACAAACTCGCTTACGGCAAGTACGCCGTCGGCGCTTACAATATCAACAACGCCGAGCAGACCATGGGGCTCTTCCGCGGCTGCATCGAGAGCCAGGCACCGTTCATTATTCAGGTCTCCAAAGGCGCGCGCAAATACACGGACAAGCGCATGCTTGAGGCGATCATCCGCTCGGCTGACGACATTTTCCCAGAAGCGATCTACGCGGTGCATCTCGATCATGGCGACGAGGAGACCTGCTATGACTGTATCGATTCCGGCTTTTACTCGAGCGTGATGATCGACGCCTCGCACGAGACCTTTGACGAGAACATCGCGATCACAAAGCGCGTGGTGGAGCGGGCGCATGCGAAAGGGCTGAGCGTCGAAGCGGAGCTCGGCATGCTTGGCGGTGTCGAAGAGGACATCCAAGTCGATGAAAAGCATGCCTGCCTGACCAATCCCGAGGAAGCGGTGGAATTCGTCCAGCGCAGCGGCTGCGACGCGCTCGCGGCGGCAATCGGCACGAGTCACGGCGCGTATAAGTTCAAAGGTCAGCAGAGCCTCCACTTCAATGTTATCGAGGCCATCCAGCAGAAGATTCCTGGCACACCGATCGTCATGCATGGCAGCTCCAGCGTGCCGGTGGAAGAGGTCCGCCGGATTAATGAAGCCGGCGGCAAGCTCGACCCGAGCGCGCGCGGCGTGAACGAAGAGGAATACCTGCCGGCGGCGAAACTTGGCGTGACGAAGGTCAACATCGACACCGACGGCCGCCTCGTCTGGACACGAGTGCACCGGGAGTATTTCCGCGACAAGCCACAGGAGTTCGACTTCCGCCCACCGGGCAAGATCTTCATCGATGAGTACGCGAAATTCATCGCGCACAAGAACACCAAACTCGGTTCCGCTGGTCAGCTCGAAGCCATCCGCGCGGCGCTCGGCAAGTAATCAAAACCGCACCATTTCATGAAACTCCGCCGCTCTCTCGCGATCCTCGCGCTCACCTGCGCGCTTGGCCCTGTCACCAGCTTTGCCGCACCCGGGATCGCCGTCGTCGAAGCTGCGAAGATCGCGCACGATAGCCTGAAGGAACGCGGGCTGACTGATCAGTTTCACGTTGCGGCATTGGTTTTGGAGAAGAGCGACGTCCGCGGTTCGTCGCATTACTGGTCGGTGCGTTGGTCGGCAGCCATTCCGCTCAGCGAAGAGAAGCGGGAGCTCGGGATGCAGATTAATATGGATGGCACCGTGGTCCGCGTGGTCCGTGGCGCGGCGAACAAGAACCCCGAGACGGGCAAGTTCGATCCGAATGGACCGACTGGGCTCCAGAATCACCGGACCCGTTCCGACCGGCCAAGTATTCTCGACCTCAAGTAACCCGGCTAAAGCGCGGCGACGATGCGCCGATTGCTCTTCGTGAAAATGCTCGCTGGTGCTGCTGCCTTGCTCGCGCCGATATCTGCGTCCCTGGCCGGCGATTCCTTGAGCTGGGCTGTGATCAAGGGCCGGATCCGTCGCGAGTTTCCTGCGGTGCCTGAGATCACGACCAGCGAACTGGCCGAATGGCTGGCCGATCCGAAGCGGCCGCGCCCGATCCTGCTCGACGTCCGGGCAAAGCCGGAGTTTGACACCAGCCACCTCGATCTAGCTCGGCAAGTTGATCCCGGCAGCGCACCGGCTGCCTTGGCGATCGCGAAGGACACGCCCGTCGTCACCTACTGCTCGGTTGGCTATCGCTCGGCCGCCTTTGCGGAGAAGCTGCGCGCCGCCGGCTTTCGCGATGTGCGGAATCTGGAAGGCTCCATTTTCCAGTGGGCGAATGAAGGCCGGCCGCTGGTCTCCGCAAACGGCAGGGCCGAGAAGGTGCATCCATTCAGCTCCGTGTGGGGGATGCTGCTTGATAAGAACCGCCGGTCGACGATTCGGACCACAAGATGATGGAGCTTCTCGCCCCCGCGAAAATCAACCTCTCGCTCCGCGTGAAAGCGAAGCGCGAGGATGGATTCCACGAGATCGAGACGCTCATGTGCCCGATCTCCGTCTTCGATCGGCTCGAGATCGAGACACTGGAAGAAGAAGGGCTGCAGCTCACGTGCGACGATCCGACGATCCCCACCGGCGAGGAGAATCTCGTCGTCCGGGCAGCGAGGCTTTTCTGTGGCGAAGTGGGGCTTCAGCCGAATCTGCGGATCACGCTCTCGAAGGGAATCCCGCATGGAGCCGGACTGGGCGGCGGGAGCAGCGACGCTGCGACGATGCTCCTCGGGCTTAATCATCTTTTCCAGACCGATCTCCCGCGCGCAACACTCGCTACGATGGCAGCAGAGCTCGGGTCGGACGTTCCTTTCTTCATCTACCAATCCGCGGCGGTCTGTCGCGGACGTGGGGAATTCGTCGAGCCGGCGCCCTTTCGCGCGACGCTGCCGCTGCTCCTGATCAAGCCGCCGTTCGGGGTGCCCACGCCTTGGGCCTATCGGCGCTGGAAGGATTCTGTGGAAGTGCCGGGTGTCTCCTATGCGCCGCAGGAGTTTCCGTGGGGGACGCTGGTCAACGATCTGGAGCGGCCTGTATTTGAAAAATACTTATTTCTCCCGCTGCTGAAAAAGTGGCTGGCTGATCAGCCGGAGGTCGCCGGTGCGCTGATGTCTGGCTCGGGCTCGACGATGCTGGCGGTGCTCACGGACGCAGATTCGGCGGAGACGCTCGGTGTGCGGCTGGCCGAGCAGTTCGGGAGCGATCTGTGGTGTCGGTTGTGTCAGACGATCGCGAATCCGGAGTGAGGCAGCAGCCCGGATCTTGTCCGACTACAAGTCATTCTGAGCGGAGTGTAAGGAGCTTTAGCGACTGGAACGTAGTCGAAGAAACCCCGTCGCTTCCGAAGGCGTTTCATCAAGAAGCAAGCGCCGCGTCTTTCTAAGGCAACGCCGCTCGTGACGCTACGGGGTCCTTTGACTTCGCTCAGGATGACCAACGGGAGAACTTCCGGATAACGGATCCTGCGCCGGCGCTCGAAGTGCAACATTGAACATTCTTGTTCCGCGACTAGTCTCTGAATAGGAGCGCACGCGTTCCGTATCTACTGCATGTCCCGTTTTCTCCTACTCCTAGCCTTGCTGCTTCAGCTCGCCGTTGGTCCGACGACGCTGCTTGGTGGGCTTGCGCACGAGGCGGAATGCGGCGGCTGCTGTCCACCGGTGGCTCAAGAGGTTTGTGGTTGTTCGGATGCGCCTGCGGTGCCCGTGAAGCCGGCTCAGGTGGCGGCGGGTCAGGTGGATGTAAAGCAGATGATCGCGCCCGTTCTAATTTGCCTCGGA
>DASVRY010000356.1:0-4055 GCA_036388395.1 Chthoniobacteraceae bacterium | reverse complement strand
CGCCGGAAGTTCAGCCCGGATGCTTACCGTCTGGGTGGTTCCGAGACTCAACTCGAGCTGATTCTCCTGGCTCAATGCCCAGGCTTCGATCCCGCGTTCCCGAAGGTCGCGTGCAAAGGCGCTGGCGAAGCCGTGGAGCGTGAGCACGCGCTTCGGCTGGACGAGTTCCACGTAGCGCAGGAGGTCCGGGTAATCTGCGTGATCGGTGAGGGGAAAGGCGGCGTCGCATTGGTATCGATAGGTAGCACCCGGATCGAGTGCCCAGCCGGTGAGCACCGCCACACGCCGGTTCTTGATGCGGGTCACCATGACCGATCGATTTGCGCTCGGGGGGCAGATCAGCACCTTTCCTTCGACCTTCCCCGCAGCGTAACGCTCGAAGCCGCAGGGAAACTCTGGACGCAGAGCGGAATAGATTTCCGTCATCCGATACACCGCACCATGCAGCATGGGCGTAAGGCCGGCGGCGACCAGGGCGCAGAGGATCTCCTGCGCCTTGCCAAGCGAGTAGCCGAGCAACACCGGCACGCCGCCGTCCTCGAGCGTCTCCTGACAAAAGGCGACCATCTGCGCCATCACCTCCGCTGTCGGCGGCATGCGGTATTTCGGCAGACCATACGTCGTCTCCATGATCAGCGTATCTGCCTGGCGCCACTGTGTGGGCTCTGCCGAAAGGCCCGGGCGCAACTTGAAGTCGCCCGTGTAGAGGAGCGATCCCGCAGCTGTTTCGAGAAAGATCTGCGCCGAGCCGAAGATATGCCCAGCCGGGAGCAGCGTCACGTTCAGCCCCGCCACCTCAGATGGCACGCCAAACTCCAGCACATGCTCGCGCCTTTCGCCGGGCAGCCGAGCCTGCATGAGTCGCGACGTGCCGGCGCTGAGAATCACCTCCCGATGGTCGCCGATGTGATCGCTGTGCGCATGCGACACAAAGGCGAATGGCTTGGGGTCCCAAGGATCGAGCCAGAGACCTTCCACCGGCAGTTCGATTCCGCGGTGGTATTTGACGTCGATCATCGAGAGAAAATCAGGGGCACATGGATCATACGTGTGCGTGCGGGTTTCTGCTCTCGAAGATTGAACGCATCATGCGTGACCTGCGTCGTTCATACAGGCGTTTTCGCGCCAGGTGCGGCGGTTGACACCCCTTCGCGCACCCGCTTACCTTCACCCCCCACATGAAACGCATCCTTCTCCAGGTCGCCACGCTGGCCCTGGCTGTGACCGGTTTTTCCGCGCACCCGGCGCAATTGCTCGATAAAGCCAATCCGCTCCCGCTGGCGCTCGATGACTCCTTCCAATTCCGGAAGACGAAGGTCTACTTGAATGACCCGCAGCTGTATAAGCCGAGCATCGACCAGATGATCAATTTCGAGCGGCAGCGGATCAACTTCGGTGCGGTGAACCAGTATGATCGTCAGGAGCGGCAGGGCCATTACTTCACCTTCTTTTGGCGCGCGAAGCGCCCCTCGGATGTGACCGTGCGCCTCGAGTATCGGCAGGCGCAACTCGGTGCGTATGTGCAGGCCCAGGAGCTTTCCTACAAAGGCGCTCGTGGCACCATTCAGTCGAATTTCCGCGTCATCGGGGACGACTACCGCCAGGAGGGAAAGATCACTGCCTGGCGGGCCTTGATTATCGAGAACGGACGCATCGTAGGGCTGAATCAATCGTTCCTCTGGAACTAATGGATAGGTGCAAAATGGCGGGCGCACCCGTATTCTCTCCTACTGTCTTGATTACCCACTGCGCCGCTGGCGTGTTTCCTGCGTAACCTATTCCCTGAAATGATCTCTCAACCTTCCATCCTCGTCGGCTGTGCCGAGAAGACGGTCTGGATTAAGGTCGAGGGGAAGGGATCGTTTTTGAACAGCACCGGATTGAAGGAATTTGCGCGGGAGATGACGAATCGCGGCTTCCGGGAATTTGTCGTAGATCTGGAGAAGTGCCCGGTGATGGATTCGACCTTCATGGGCACGCTCGCTGGGATGGCCTTGCGCTTGCGTGAGATTGGTCAGGGAAGGCTGCGCGTGCGCAATTTAAACGAGCGGAATCAGGATCTGCTGGCGAATCTCGGCCTGGATCAGCTTTTCACCATCGACTCGCGGCCGGTGCCGAGTGCAGCGGAGGCCGCGCAACAGCCGCTTTCAATCAACGGTGCCGACGACAAAGTCGCCCGCGCACAAACGATGATCGAAGCACACGAGGCGTGCGTGGAGGCGAACCCGGAAAACGCCGCGAAATTCAAAGACGTCCTCGAATATTTGAAGCAAGATCTTCATCTGGCGCGGTGATCCGGGATGTGGACAGCCATCTTTTTCGTGCTGTTCGTCGCGGTGACGGTGGCCTTCATCGTCGTCACACGCCGGCAGCGTGTGCAGATTGCCCGGCTGGATAAGGCGCGAGAGAAGATCCAGTTGGAGGAGACGCGGGTCTTCGATTTTCTTCACGGTCTCGGCGCAGCGATTTCAGACGACACTCGCCCAGACGATCTACACGGCTTGATTGTGGAAGGGGCGCGACGGATCCTCGACGCCAGTGGTGGCGCCTTATACGTCGCGGACCGGAAGAGCGGGCAGTTGCGCCCCGCGTTCATTTCCAAGGGATGCCCGCCGTTTTTCGCAGTGCCCCCGCAAGCCACCGCCACGCCAGAATCGCTCCTTGGCTACCTGCGGCTTCATGCGATTGCCCCGTGGGATGGCGTGATCGGGGCTGTGTCCAAAAGCGGCGAGCCTCTTCTGCTGAAAGGCGATGATCCGCGGATGGAGTTTGGCAAAGGCAAGACGGTTCCTGTTGCGGGAGCAATGATTTGTCCGCTCACCTACGGGGAGCAGAAAATCGGTCTCCTCGCGGTGGCGCGAAAGGAAGGCACGGATCCCTTCCTGACGAGCGAGTTTAAGATCTTCCAAGCCATCGCCGAACAGTCGGCCTTCGCGATCTACAATGCCTTTATCTTTTCAGAGGCGGCGGAGAAGAAGCGTCTCGATCAAGACCTGCAAGTCGCGCACGAGATTCAGCGGATTCTGCTGCCCTCCAGCGCACCGGATGTTAAGGGTTACCAGATCAGCGGGATCAATATCCCCGCACGGCAGGTGAGTGGGGACTACTACGATTACATCCCGGTTGACTCGGAGCACTGCGGCGTCGCCATCGCGGATGTCTCCGGCAAAGGCGTCCCGGCTTCGCTCATCATGGCCATGTGCCGCAGCGTTTTGCGCAGTCAGGCGAGTGGTCAGCACTCCGCCGCCGGCGTCCTGCAGCAGGTCAATCAGCAGCTTTTTCCCGACATCAAAGAGGACATGTTCATCAGCATGGCCTACGCGATTCTCGATCGGTCATCGCCGACGATCACCCTTTGCCGTGCCGGTCACGACGCCCCTTTGCTCTACTCCGCTCGGGAGAAAACCGTCACCAAAATCAACCCGCCCGGGATGGCCCTCGGGATTGACAGCGGGGGCGTCTTTAATAGAGTCACCGGCGATTTTTCCCTTACGCTCGAGCGTGACGATTGCCTCATCCTTTACACGGATGGCGTGACCGAAGCACTCGATCAGGACGGAACTGAGTTTGGGATGCAGAAATTGATCGACTCCATCGTCGGCAGCGCGTCTCAAGGTGCGGCGGGAATCATCACCAAGCTGACCGACGACTTGCGAGAGTTCGTCGGCTCGCAACCGCAAAACGACGATATCACTTTAATAGTCATCAGGAAAAAATGAGCCAGGAAACCGAAGATCCCACGATCACCACCGCCGCCGCTGAGTCAGCATCCACCGAACCCGCGCCAGCTCCGAACGAGGAAGCGTTGCTCCAGCAGCTCCAGACAGACCTCGACCGCTTTCGCGATCTCGCGCTCCGCAGCCAGGCAGATTTCGACAATTTCCGGAAGCGCGCCGCTCGTGAAAAAGACGAAGCCGTGAAGTATGCGAACGCCGCGTTCCTAGAGCGTCTGATCCCGATCCTCGATAACTTCGAACTCGGCCTGAACGCCGCCCGGACCACTGCTGAGAACTCCCCGATCCTCGCGGGAATGGACATGGTGGCGCGTCAGCTGA
>DASVRY010000355.1:0-2822 GCA_036388395.1 Chthoniobacteraceae bacterium | reverse complement strand
TCCGCGTCGCCCTGGCCCGGCTGCTGCTCGCCGATCCCCCACCTCAGCTGCTCGTCCTCGACGAACCGACCAACGACCTGGATTTAGCGACGCTGCGGTTGCTCGAAGAAGCGCTACTCATCTTCGACGGCAGCGTAATCGTGGTGAGCCACGACCGCTATTTCCTCAACCGGATCTGCACGTCGATCCTCGCCTTTGAAGACGGCACGGTGCACCGCTACGTCGGGAACTACGACTACTACCTCGAGAAGCGCGTCAGCTCGACCGCTACTCCTGCGGTTTCCGCGAAAGCGCAACCCGCGGCCAGCAGCTCGACCACGCCCGCGAAGGCAAAGAAGCTGAAGTGGAAGGAAGAGCGCGAGCTGGAGACCATGGAAGCGACGATCCTCGAGGCGGAGAACGAAGTGGCGCGGCTGGAGACGCTCTTTGCCACCCCGGATTTCTTCCAAATGCACGGGTCCGAGATCGAGAAGTTCGAGAAGCAGCTCGCCGACGCGCGTCACAAAGTTGCGCAGCTCTATGCCCGGTGGGCAGAGCTGGAAAAGGTCAAAACCGGGGCCGCTGCTGGTTAGCTTCGGACGGGTTGTTACGGTTTCGCGACGTGACGTCCTTCGCGAAAGAACACCCGCTGCACAGCCAGCCAGAGCAACAACGGGACGACCGCACTCAGTGCGAGGGCGAGCTCTGGCTGATCGCGACCGGCCGCTCCGATCGCGGCATACGCAAAGCCGATTGGTAGACACCCGCAAGCCAGGGCTGGTGCGAATGTGCGAAACGGCATCCGCGCGAGCCCGGCAAGACACGACACCACCTCTGGCAACAACGGCAACCAGCGCGAAAGCGCCACCAGCCAGGCGCCCTGCCGCGCAAAGAGCGCTTCGCCACGCGCGAGTTCTTCGTCCCCGACCAGGCGAGCGGCGGCCGCGCGTCCGAACTGACGGCACATCCCATACGCGAGCACGCCTGAAAGAAACGAACCTGTCGCGCTGAGCAAACCACCAACCCAAACGCCATATAGATAACCAGCCGCAGACATCACCGGCGTCGCTGGCACTGGCAGGAAGAGGTCGCCAATCAGAAGAGCCAGGACAGCAACCCAGCTCCACCGTCCCCAGGAGCGCAGCCACAAGAGGCCGGCGTCACCGGTGAACCACTGCGTGAAAGCTTCACCCCAGAAGATGAATGGCAAGAGCATCAGCGCGGTAAGGCCGAGGACGAAAAGGAGCAGGCGCATGAGGAGGGTCGTGATTGGTGAGGGGTGAATGGTGAGTGGTGGGCAGACGCTCCGCTGCCGACTATCGGCCATTGGCTCGCTGTTTAAGTCCAGCCTTCAGAGCGCCTGCGAAAGCTCAAACTGCGGGTGGTCTTCCTACCCATCATTATTAACCAATCACCAATCACGCTGCCTCCCCCATGACTTCCGACGAACTCCGTGCCACCGCTCAAGCAGTGATCAAGAACGCGCGCTTTCCGCAACTCGCCACAACCGACGGCGATCAACCGCGCGTCCGTCCGGTCTCGCCGGTGCGCGTGGACGGCTTCACGATCTACGTCGCAAATCTGCGGCAATACGGAAAGACGCGCGAGATCGCCGCATGTCCCAAAGTGGAACTCTGCTATCTCGACGAAAAGCACGACCAGGTGCGGATCACCGGGATCGCTGAGGTACTGGAGGACGCGGCTCTTTTGCAGGAGATCTGGGCGGGCAATCCGTTGCTGCGAAAGTATCTCGGCAAGCCGGACAATCCGGAGCTGATCATCTACCGCATTGTCCCGCAATGCGTGCGGTTCATGCGGGAATGGGCGCTGAGCTACGAAGAGGTGCCGATTGAATCCTGAGTCAGTAAGGGGACGCAGGCGCCTCAGGAGATCGACGTTAACGATCTCTGCCTTGCGTTCGGAGAATGGTACTTTAGTGTCACTTCATGCGAACTGAGCTCGTGACGACCCTGAAGCGCAAAGCCACAGAGATCATCGCGGAACTTGAGAAGGAGCGTGATCCCGTGCTGATCACTCAGCATGGGCGGCCTGCGGCGTATCTCGTCGACGTTGAATCTTATGAAGACACACAACGGCGTCTGGCGATACTCGAGGGTATCGCGCGTGGAGAACGAGCAATCGAGGAAGGGCGAGTGGTCACTAACGAAGATGCCAGGAAGCGCATGGCGCGATGGCTGAGCTGATCTGGGCTGAGCCAGCGTTGCACGACTTGGATGCAATTGCCGATTATATAGCTCTCGAAGACCCGGTCGCTGCACGCAGGCTGGTGAAGCGCGTGTTTGAGCATGCAGAGCAGTTGGAGGCGCATCCTGAGAGCGGCTCGCATCCGCCCGAGCTTCGGAGTTCAAGCCGCCGTTATCGTCAGATCATTGAGCCGCCATGCCGCGTCTTTTACCGACACGATTCCAGCGTAGACAAGGTGTTCGTGCTCTACATCGTACGCGGAGAGAGGCGCTTTAGGAAAAACCGCCTCAGCCAACGTGATCGGGAGAATCCTGGCGCTTGATCCACCATTGCACCGCCCGGCTTCAGCTCGTCGACCCAGCGCGGAACCGCTATTTCCCAACGTAGATCGCGTCGTCAGGCCAATCCTTGCGGATGTAGCCGCTCTCCATGTTGACCGGCAGCACGTAGTTCCGCATTGCCCGGATCGGTGCGAGCACGCGAATCGTCGAAACTTCCTCGATGGAATTCTCGCCGTGGTTCCGCAGCAAACTTGGGATGAGCTTTTCCTGCACTGTCTGCACGATCCCAACATCGCTCTCCCCGTCAATGAAGAGCAGCATCGCGGTCTTGCCGTCGATCTCCGCGATGTGGCTCTC
>DASVRY010000354.1:0-1680 GCA_036388395.1 Chthoniobacteraceae bacterium | reverse complement strand
ATCGCTTTCCCTGCCTTCCCGAGCGGCGGCTTGAACGCTTCATCTATCCCTTTGATCGGCCTCCAGCCTTCCGGTGGGTTCTGGAAGAGTAAACCGACAAGCTCCCGCTCGTTGCCAAAAGTGCCAGTCGCCCCAAATTCGCGCTCTATATCGGCCCGCGCCTGCAGCTGGGCTCTGCGCTTCTCAACGAAGGCATCATGCACTGGACGAAGCACACCGCCGTCCAGCCGGAAAAAACGATACTCGCGCTTCATACGCCCGCCTCACTTTCCTTCAGCTCTTCCGCCGATTTGCCTGGGCTGCTGAGGTCGATAGCGAAATCTCCGATCGGTAGAAAGTTGTAGTAGCCTTGACCGCAGTGCGGGCAGACCAGCTTTACTTCGATCATGCCAGCGTAGGCGCTGGTGGCCACGCTCAGAGCCAAGTTGCCGTTGATCCCGCGCTTGCAGTTTTGGCACTTCACGCTGGCTCCTCCCGATGTTCGGTTTTACCTGCGCGGCAGAGAGCGTGGAGAGCCGACACATCGAAGTGCGGGCCGAAGATCCGCTCGCCCTTCCAGGTGAAGTCTTCCCGCGCCTCGTGCTCGTTAGCGGTCAGGACCGCGAGGAGCGCGGTCTGGACGACTTCACCATCAGTCATGTGCTGGCTCAGCCGCCACTTTCGTGTGCGCTGGCGCATCATCCGGCCAGTCTCGACACACTCCGCGCTGAACGTCGCTACGAGATAGAGCGAGCCTTCATCGGCTTCGAGCGTGAACTGCCAGTCCCTGAATGCAATTTCCCGCAGTAGGGTGTGCAGACGCTCCACGGCAGCATTCAGCTCCGCATGGTAGGCAGTGAGCACTTTCACTGCCGGCCGGCGCCGGGCGAAGTCCGCGACTGCAGATGCCACCGTCGTGCCGTTTACTTCCGCCGTTTGGTAGGTGCTGAACATCCCCGGCGTTAGGTAGCCGATGGTGATGTTCACGCTGCCACCTCACTTTCCACCGGGTTGCGAGCCGCTTCGAGAAGCTCGCTCTTCGGCTCCAGGAAGAACGTCTCGCCTTGCGTGATCGCGAGGCCGGCTTCCGCTAGCTGCGCCTCGGGAAGCTCGGCGCGGCATTTGAGGATCGCGTCCTTGTCGACGCCCATCGTGGTTTTCACGAACGGCTCGCCCCACGGCAGCACGTCGAGACGCTCGGCGATCCGCTCCCAGGTGTCCTGGCTGAGCTTCTTACTCACCGCGTGAGGATTGAGCCGGAAGCCAATCGTCGCGTTGCCAAACTCCCGGCTCTTCTTCTTCTCTTCATCCGGAAACAGGAGCGTGCGGTGAGTCGTGCAGTAGAGTTGGATCCCAGTCTCCAGGCTGAGCACCTCGTCCTCGTCCTCTTTGTTCTCGGCGTCGTGCGACACCTTCAGTGCGGCGATCGCCTGCTCCTGCTTGGCCTTGCGCTTTAAGAGGCGCAGTGACGTATCGACGTAGCTATTGATAGCGGCTTCGAGGCCGGCTTCCGTCGCGATGACGGTGTGAATGGTTGCTTTTTTTTTCTTCGGCATAGGGGTGGTAGGTTGAAAGTTGGTTGATTAGGAACTGCGGTCATTGCGTGGCATAGCCGTCGTCTCTGGCGGTCTTGTCCATCTCTGCAGATTTGTTGGCCCAGGCTGTCTCTCCCATGTCGGGGCCATTTGCGGGTCGTGTGCT
>DASVRY010000353.1:0-2921 GCA_036388395.1 Chthoniobacteraceae bacterium | reverse complement strand
GGGGATTTGGAATTGCGGCTCTGCAGCCAGAAGAGCAAAGCGGCCACCATCACCCCTGAAGCAGTGACGAGAAATCCAAGCCGATACATCACGGCGTTTCGTCCGGCTTCGTCGAGCGCCAGCCCGAAGAGCATCGGAGTCAAGCCGCCGCAGACTGCATCGACCGCAATGGCGAGGCTAAAATAGGTAGCGCCATTCGCCTTCGGTAGCAGATTCATCTGCTGTGTGATCAGCGCCAGGTTAAACCCAGTCACTACAAAAGCGCCGCCCGCTTTCAGGAGGTAAAACCCCGTTACGGCGCTCCCCGGGAGTAATCCCCAAGCGAGTGCTTCAGCGACGAACCCGAAAAGCGTGAGCCGAATAACGAACGCGAAGCTCGTCTTGCGGCCAACATACGCCCAGAGGGGAAAGGCGGCCGCCGTGACGATGAGTTCCACGAGAGAGAACTGGGCAAGCATGGCCGGCGAGAATCCAACTTCCTGCAGAAGATAAAGCGTGCGGAATGGGCCGGTGATGCTCCTGAAAAGGCCGGCGAGCGCAAGGAGCCCTGTGAAAATGATGAACGGTCGTCCAGCTTCGAGAAAACCGCGCCAGTCGCGCAATCCCGACAGGGTGGGAGTTGCTGCGGGCACTCCGTGACACTCGCTCGCGGATTCGGCACCCGCAGGAGTGCGGATCTGTGTCTGGAGGTAGAATGACGCCACCTTCATAAGCACAGCCACCGCGAGGAAAAGCTGGTACGCCGTCCAGGAATCTGTCCTTTGCAGGAGCGGCACGATGGCCACTGCGAAGATGATCAGCACGGTCGTCGACCAGCCGTTCCGGTTTCCGAAGAAGCTCCCTCGCACTCGTGCTGGCAGCCATTGACACGTCCAGGTCGGGTGAGCGACACGGTTTATTGCTCTCACACCCTGGCTGGTGATGAAGACAACGACGAAGAAGATGGTAGCCGCCGTGGTGCCGGCATTTCCGATCCATGGCAAAGCGACGAGCACCGAAAACCAGATCGCGAGATCGATGCCTTGCACGGTGAAGCTCATGCGACGCGGACCGAGCCTTGCAGCCATCCGTGGTGTGGCGAAAAACTGGAGCATAGCGCACCAGCCCGGCAGAGCGGCGATGAAGCCGAAGACGGCCGCCGTCAGACCGAAATGCTGCGTGAGGACCGCGACGACGAGAAAATGGGTCGGGCCGACGATCTGCACATAGGGAATGGAGAGCAACGCCTCGGACATGGATTTCCGAAGATTGCCTCGAAGCGGCGACAGACGGTGCATTGTGGGGGGAGGCAGCTGCTGCAGAAGTGCAAATCAGCTTCGGGATTGCAAGTAGCAGGAAGAAAGCCCGCCTTGCCAGATCAGAGATGGAAAACTGTGTAGTGCCGTGCGGGCCATCCTTCCGATGGGCTCCGCCCGATCATCGTGTGTGAATTTCGCACTTCCAGCGCTCTCTACAGCGCTTCTTCTCGTCCTCTCCACGCGACCGGCACGGGCTGTGGACCCGGAGGCGCAAACGGAGATCGAATACCTCCTCGGCTACATCTCTCAATCAGGCTACCGTTTCATCCGGAGCGGGAAGGAATACGCCGCGACGGAAGGAGCCGAACACATGCGGCAAAAGCTCCAGCGTGCAGGGAACCGTGTGAAATCCGCGGATGACTTTATCCGTGGCATCGCCTCCAGGAGTTTTCTAACCGGCGAGCAATATTTAGTGAAAGCGCCCGACGGCCGGCAGTTTGAGGCCGGAGAGTGGCTAACGAAAGCACTCGACGCGTTTCGTAAGGCAAAGCGCTAGCCGCGCGGGAATACAGACTCGCCGACGGCTGTAGCGCTTTTCACCGGCTTAAAGCCGCTCAGATGCTCCGGGGCTGCTATTTCTTCTGCTGAGCAAGGGTGAACCAGTCGGGTCCGCTGGGCGCACTCGGGCGGGATGAAGCGCCGGAGCCGCTGCTGTTGCGGTCCTGGAACTTCCGCACGTCGCGGTCGTTGGCAGCATTCTTTGGGCGGGCGTCGCGCGGGGTGAGATCGACCCTCGTCTTGAGCGAGAGCGCGATGCGCTTCCGCGCCATGTCGACTTCCATCACCGTCGCCTGCACGCGCTGACCCACCTTGAGCACCTCGGCCGGGTTTTTCACGAAGTCGTCGCTCATCTGGCTGATGTGCACGAGGCCATCCTGGTGCACGCCGATGTCTACGAATGCGCCAAAGGCAGTGACGTTCGTCACAATGCCCGGCAGTTTGAGCCCGGGCTGAAGGTCCTCCATCTTTTCCACGCCTTCGGCGAAGCTAAACGCCTCGAATTTCTGACGCGGATCGCGACCGGGTTTGGCCAGCTCCGCCAGGATGTCCTTGAGCGTCGGTAGACCCACCTCGGTGGTGACGTATTTGTCCGGCTGAATCTTCGCGCGCTTTTGGCCGTCGCGGAGGAGGTCGAGCACGGAACAGCCGAGATCCGCTGCGATGCGATCGACGAGTTCGTAGCGTTCCGGATGAACGGCGCTCCCGTCGAGCGGGTGTTCGCCGTCGCGCACTCGGAGGAAGCCTGCCGCCTGCTCGAACGCTTTGGGTCCGAGGCCTGTGACTTTCAGGAGCTCCTTGCGAGACTTGAAAGGGCCATTCTCGTCGCGGTGCGCGACAATGTTTGCAGCGACGCGGCTGTTCAGCCCGGACACATAGGTGAGCAGGTGCTTCGAGGCAGTGTTGATCTCTACTCCGACATTGTTCACGCACGAGACAACCACGTCATCGAGCGTGCGCTTGAGGGCGTGTTGATCCACGTCGTGCTGATATTGCCCGACGCCGATGGATTTCGGGTCGAGCTTCACCAACTCCGCCAGCGGATCCATGAGGCGGCGCCCAATCGACACCGCGCCGCGGACCGTCACATCCTTGTCCGGAAACTCCTCCCGCGCGACATCACTC
>DASVRY010000352.1:0-3490 GCA_036388395.1 Chthoniobacteraceae bacterium | reverse complement strand
CCAAAGACTGCCAAAACCGGCCAGCATGAGGAGCATGAAGAAAACGCCCGACGTCCAGCCCGGATAGAGCAGACGCCCGGCAATCCGGCCAGCGACACCGCGCCGGGCAAACGGATGGTAAATGCTGGGAATCAGGCGCGGCTGCTCGGCGAGCGCATCCAAGCAAACCCCCAGGATCAAAACGCCAGTGAGCAACGTAAACCATTCAGTATTAGCCGCCGCGAAACTCACACCTGCTGCGAGCAGTAGAAGCAATGCGGCAAGTGATCGCTTCTTCCACGAGTGATCCTCGGCCGGCGGTGCAATCTTCGACGCGCCAAACTCGAACATCAGGAAAAGAACAATCCCCACGAGCACGAGCACCGCGCCGAGGAGAGGGAGTCCCGCAAGGCTGCTGCCGCCTACAACCGAGCGGCTTGAATAGAAAGCCAATGGGATTGCGCCTTGAACTACGATCACTACCCCGACCGATACCAGCACCCGGGTCAATCGCGTCTGATAGGGCGAGAAGCCGACGGCAGCCGCAGTCAGCACCGCGGAGGCGACGAGCAGCAAGGCGAGGCTGATCAACTCCTGCCATAGATTCACACCACCGATGAAATAACGCAGTACTGCGTAAGGCAGCACCGCACTGACGAGGAGCACCGCCTGCCCCACGATGGCCAGCCATTTTCCTGCGATGATGCGCCACGCTGATACTGGCGTGAGGAAGATGAGTTCCAACGTGTTCATCTTGATTTCATTGCTCACCGCATTCATCCCGGTGAGCGGGAGCACGAGGAGCACAGGCACAGCGACCATCACCCAGAAGACTACATTGCTAGCCTGCGCGTTGCTCTGGCCGGCTGCGGTGAGCAGGCCGACCGCGACGTTCAACGTCATGAGCACCTGCAGAACGATGAAGATTCCCACGAAGAGCTTTGTGCGCATGCCTTGGCGCAGCTCTTTCACGACCATCGGGCTGAGCCAATCGGGGAAGTCGGTCGTCGGCGCAGGGGTGCTCATAGTTAGGCTTTCTGCAGCATTTCCACGAAAGCGTCCTCCAGCTTTCGGCTCTCGCGATGGAAGTCGGTCACTGGCACGCCATCGAGGATCATCTTCCGCAGCCGTGCGGCGAGCGCCTCGGGATCCGAGGCATCGAACGCGAGGCGCGCACCACTTTTCCGGCTCTCGATCAGCTCCACTCCGGGATTGAGGGTGACCCAGCGGAGCAGCGCCTCCGCATCGCCATGCACCTGCACCTCGATCACGAGGCGTGCGCTGCCGTGTTGCTGGAGACTTTCCGATGAGGCGTGATGCACGATTCGGCCAGCATCAATGAAGAGCATCGTGTCGCACATTTCACCCAGTTCGGAAAGGATGTGAGAGCTGATGAAAATGGTTTTGCCTTCCGCAGAGAGCAGGCGGATGAGCTGCTTGAATTCCACCCGCGCTTTGGGATCGAGCCCGGCGGCGGGCTCGTCGAGGATCAGCACCTCGGGATCGTGCAGGAGCGTGCGCCCGAGGCAAAGCCGCTGTCCCATGCCCTTCGAGAGCTTGTCCATCATCCGATCGGCGATCGGGCCGAGGTCGGCGAATTCCATCACTTCCGCGACCCGCTGTGCGCGCTCCACCTTTCCGAAGCCAAAGGAGCGGCCATAGAAATCGAGATACTCGAAGACCGTCATATTGCTGTAAACGCCGTATGCATCGGGCATCCAGCCGACCCGCTTTCGCACTTCGCCGGGGAAATTGACGGTGTCGTAGCCGGCAATCTCGACGGCGCCACTGGTCGGCAGGTCCAGCGTCGCCATCATCCGCATCGTCGTCGTCTTCCCCGCCCCATTCGCGCCGATGAACCCGACGACCTGGCCGGGATAGATATCGAAGCTAACTCCGCGTACTGCCTGCACATTTTCAAAGGTGCGAGTAAGATCCCGCACAGATATGACCGGCGCGATTCCCTCGAAAGCGGTGGGCACGGCGGCGGGAAGTGGAGGTGGACCGCTGATCATGGTTCGAAGGTGAGTGGACCGAGATAGATCCCCTCCTCGCTCCAGCGGATGGAGCGCAGCGTCTCGATCGCTTCCGGCTTTTCCGCGATCGCGTAAAAGTGCTCCGCGGCTGGGGCGGAACTCAGCAGGTTGCTTAGATGCACCGAGCTGCGCACCGCGCTCTTGGGAAAGACTGCATTCCACTTTCCCGTGGCGCGGGTGAGCGTTGTGCGTTCTCCAGTGCGCACGTTGCTGGCGACCCACCGCGCCATGTTCCGGTCAAGGATGACGAGCTCGCGGAGTGTGACAGGAATATGCGAGATGATCACCGGGGCTTGCCCTTGGCTGATCTGATCGGCATTGAGCACACGGATTTCCGCGCGAGTCGGGACGACGGCGGTGGCGAGGTGCGCCTCCACGGAGCGGCTGCTGAACCATTCACTTCCGTAGCGGCGCCCGCTCTGGTGATAGTTGCGAGCGTCGCTCTTTCCTCCTCTGGTGGGGACAAGGAGGGGGGTAAGAAAGACGTCCTCCTGAACATCGAATTCACGCCCGAGCAGCACGCCAGTGCGCGTGATTTGTTCCTGGAGGATTACCGCTTTTTTCTCCCCCGGCAGGACATAGGTAAGGAGCACGCGCTTTCCGATGCCGCCAAAACCATCCTGCAAGACAATGACCACGACGAGCAGGAGACTGGCCGCGAGCGAGATCAGCGGAGTTGTCCAGAAGAGGCGATGCCGCCTTGCACCGCCGGCCAACCAATAAAGGTTGAGCGGCCCGACAATTGCCGCAAAGGCGGTGATGAAGACTATGAGGAAGGGCACATTGAAGCTCAGTGCACCGACGGCGTCGGCGATCGGCTCCCCGGCCTCGTAGCCGGCGGAGACGCGCTTCAAGCGGTTGCCTGAAACACCGTTCAACTCGGGCACGATGGCACTCGCAGGAAGTTCGTGGCCGTCCCAAGGAATCAGCTTCACCCGGCCAAATCCGACATGGGCTTCGCTCGATTGGTTGAGCACCAAGCCGAGTTCCTTCCGCACTTCGCTGGCAAGCGCTTGCGTACAGCAAAAGAGTTCACCGCCTTGTGCCAGCCAGTCGCGAATGGCCGCCCGTTGCTCCGGCCGAAGCGCGATCACCTCCGCATCAGTGAGCCAGAGACAGCCAATGCCGAGCAGTCCCCGCCACTGCAATGGAAGAGCGGCAGCATTGATCTCGGACCCCACTAATTGCTTCGAGACCGCACTCGACCCCGTCTTCAATTGTTCCGTCAGTGGCCCCCAGCTCCGCGTGGCCAGTGTGCTACTCATCGCCACATACGGTGAGCCCTGGTGGGACACGCTGCGCGAGGGGAAATGCAGGTCGCCATCCACTACTGCGTAGCCGCTCACGTCGATCCGCGGCGACGGCGCATAGCCGGTCTCGCCGAGCGCAAGGAGCGGCATGAGCATCTCAAAGGTGCCGACACTGCCCGCCTCCACATGCGCCTCTTGCGTCAGCGTCCGAGTCCCGTCGTGCCG
>DASVRY010000351.1:0-5553 GCA_036388395.1 Chthoniobacteraceae bacterium | reverse complement strand
CAGGATGACCGCACGCGTGGCGGGGTGTGCCTGTAATTACACTTGCTTGCGATGGTCCCCTTCATCGCTAGAGGGTGGTCTGCAACCCGCTTCCCGATCTCTATACGGTGCGCATTGAGAGTTTGCGCGAAGCGGTGAATAGTTGCGCTTCGCCCGCGCATCCCGCGCAGGATTCATCCGCAAACACACTCCCCTTGTGAATCGCGTCGTCGGCGTTGAAACGGAATTTGGATGTCTCGTCTCAGGCGAGGCGGCGCTGGGGAATGTAGATGTGTGGCCGGCGCGAGTGAAGAATCACCTTTTCCGCAAAGCGAAAGTCGGCGCGATGGACCTCCATTACCGCGATTACGAGGAGCCGCCAGGAAACGGCGGATTTCTGCTCAACGGTGGACGCATCTACATCGATATGGGCCATCTCGAATACTCCTCCCCGGAGTGCCGGACGGTGCGCGATACCGTGGCGTACGATGTCGCCGGGGAGCTGCTGCTCCAGTCTTCACTGGAGGCGCTCGGTGTAGCGGAGGACGTCGCTTTCCTCAAAAACAACATCGATCACCACACCGGCGCGACGTTTGGCTGCCATGAGAATTACCTCATGAAGCGCGAACTGCAGTTCAATCCGCGGATCCTCGGCACCCTCCTCTCCTTCCTAGCCACACGACAGATCTTCACAGGCGCCGGCCGGGTCGGGCAAGCGAGCCCACTCGCCTTTGACTTCGAGGTGCCCCGCGGCGCACAGCCGGTTGACTACCAGCTCAGCCAGCGCGCCGATCACATCGTCAACGACATCTACCAGTGGGTGCAGTTCAATCGCGCGATCATCAACGCGCGCGACGAGCCACTCGCTGATTACCGCAAGTATCGGCGGCTGCATCTTCTCATCGGCGACTCGAACATGAGCCCCTTCGCCACCGCCCTGAAGGTCGGGACCACCGTGCTCATTCTGAACCTGCTGGAGGAAGGCAACCTGCCGGAGGATGTGATCCTCAGCGACGCGGTCATGTCGACGCGGCTCATCTCGCATGAGGGCACCGGACGTGGAGCGGTGCTGCTCGACGACGGCCGCACCCGCGACGCGCTCGATATTCAAGACGAGTTCCTCGCGCATGCGACGCGCGCTCTACGCGGCCGTGATGATGAGACTGATTGGACGCTGGAGAGCTGGTCCTTTACGCTGGAGGCCTTGCGGACGAAGCCGGAGCTGCTTGTCGGTGGCGTGGATTGGATCTCTAAGAGGTGGTTGCTCGACACCTTTCGTGAAGCGGAAGGGTTGAGCTGGCAGGATCCGTGGCTGCAGAGCCTCGACCTCGAGTATCACAACATCAATCCGGCCAAGGGGCTCTTCTTCGCGCTTACGCCAGCGAAGCGGATCGGCGAATTCAACGACAGCGTCCGGCGTCCGGAAGCAATGCGCACCGCACCCGCCGACACGAGAGCGCATGGTCGAGGCTTGGCCGTCTCACATTTTCAGCAGCAGAAAGACCTCGCCTACGTGGTCAACTGGGACTCGATCTCTGTCGAGAATGCCACGCATCTGCCGATGCCGGATCCGTTTGAGACATACGAGAGCCACGTACGCGCACTTGTGGAGTAAGGTGGCAGCGTAATCACAGTGGGCCGGAACAGTGCTGAATCTTGCGTAGACCGCAGAATGCTGCGGGAGATCCCAGCACTGAGAGTGAGTAGGAGGAGTCGTTTTCGCAGAAGGATGACTGCACGTCCACGATGCAGCCGACCGGGAGGTCCGCTGCGACGGACCGGAGGTTTGTGCTCCGAACGAGAGCGTAGCGACGCGATTTCTGAAGGGGAGCGCAGGTCTCTGACCTGTAGTTGCACACCTCCCGGGGGGCAACACCTCAGTAGAACGTTCCTGCTTTCCGCATCGCTCATGCGCGTGGGAGCGTTGAGTCCACAGTCCAGCCGTTAAGCCGTCGTGCTACCCGGAGAGCTGCCCTCTTAAGACGATCGTCGATTCATTTGCCGACTTGGAAGCGGCTTCACTCCTCCCGCCCAAACCGATCACGCAGCCCTCTGCCGCCTAACGCGATGCGGCCCGCGTGATCTCTTCGAGTTTCGTCTCGAGCTTTTCGATCAGGTGCTCCGCAGTTTCGCGCGCGCGGCGCTCTTCGAGCAGGGCTTCCTCAAGCTCGCGAATCCGCTGCTGGAGATTGAGCCGGATGCTCGTCCGAACCGGCCGTTGCTGCTCCTCCTCCTCACGGGTCGGCTGAAGACCTGGAATTTCGCGCAGCGTCACTTCTGAGCCGTCGCGGCAATTCGTCACCATCGTGCCGCTGTGAATCTCACCCATCTGGAGAAACTCACGCACCGCTCCGATCGTCGTCGGGCCGTAGAACTGATCCGGGCTTACCTCGACCAGGTAATCCATCTCGAGCTCCGGAATCATCGGGGCTTTCACCCAGTTCTTCTCGTCGGTCGAGACTTTATCGAGAGGTGAAATCTGCGCCTCCACGGCCCACTGCTTCAGTTGATCAAAACCTATTGGGCCAAAAAGCGCGCCATCATCGTGCTTCAGCAAAAACCATTTATGGGACTCGTCGGTGGTCACGGATTTTCCTTTTTCTCTGTGGGGGTGGCGGTGGGGGATTCTTCGGGCTTGCTCGGCACGTTGATGCTGTGGCCGATCTGCAGCTTCCGATCGTTCTCGATCTTGTTCAGCTTGAGCAGGTCAGCAACGGTAATGTTGTAGTGCTTCGCGATGGAGGTCAATGTCTCCCCTTTGGCAACAACGTGTTTTACGCTGCCGCCGACCGCCTCAGCCCGCGGAATTTCCGCTCCGCTGCCTGTGGCGGTGCGAGAAGCTGGCGATCCATCCGGGCCTGCAGCTGGTCCGGCCGGCGCTGTAGAAGCGGCAGCTGGTGGCGTGGACGATCCGCTGCCCGTCGCCTGATGCGCCGCGGCGTTCGAGTGCTGAAAATCTGCGGTTTGCGCCAGCTTCGAAATCTGCTGGGCGAGCGCCTCGAGCTGTTTGGATTGCTGTTCGAGGAGTTGCCGGATCTGGCGAAGCTCGTTGCCTTCACCAGAAGCCGGGGCCTCCTGCGCCTGGATCGCGGCGACGGGAGAGATCATGAGGCTGAGCAGCAGCCAGAGAACTTTGACTCGGGTCATGTGAACAAGTGTTCTCACTTCCTAAAGAGATTGGCAAGCGCCACGCCTTGCGTTTTCGTCGACGCACTCTACACTCCCGTCATGCCTGAACGGACGCAACGACCGGTCAGCCCCGCTCCGTGGGGTCCCAAGGAAGGTGACGGCGGAGGCCCCAAGGCTCCTGACGTTTCCAAGCCCGACACCAAGGATCTCCTCCAGCGAATGCGGAAGGTTGATCCGAATCAGTCGAAGCGTTACCGGCAGCGCACGGGCGAGTGATGACTCCGTCGGATTTGCGGGAGCCGGGATTCGACTCGCCCGCAGCGAATGATTTTGCAGCTTTGCTCCGGCAGCACGGCCTCTACCCGGCAGTAAGTGCGAACGCCGGGCCTCACAGCAGCGCGCAGCTGCAGGCACAGACTCATGCCACGACAATCCTCGCGTTCAAGTACGCCGACGGAGTCTTGGTTGCCGGAGATCGCCGCGCCACGGCAGGCAATCTCGTGGTCTACGATCGCGCGGACAAGGTGCTGGAGATCGATCGGCATTCGCTCATGGCGATCGCGGGCGTCCCGGCGACTGCCTGGGAAATGGCGCGAGTCCTCGAGCATTCGTTCCAGTTCTACCGCCGCAGCCAGCTCCAGGAGATGAGCCTCGATGGCAAAGTGCGCGCACTTTCCAAGCTGCTCCGCGACAATCTGGGCTTTGTGCTTCAAGGAGTCGGGGTCGTGGTGCCGATCTTCGCCACCTACGACTTCGAGCCGGATACCGCGCGGCTCTACTTCTACGACGCCATGGGCGCGCAATTCGAAGCGACTGACTACGCCGCGACAGGCTCCGGGTCGGGAGCAGTGCGCAGCATACTTTACTACGAGAGCACCTGGGGCAAGAAGCCGCTCCGGAAGCTGAAGCGGCAGGACGCGGTGGTGCTCGCCCTCCGCGCGCTCGACACGGCGGCGGAAGCGGATACCGCGACCGGCGGCGTTGATCGGCGGGGCCACATCTTCCCCATTGTGAAGCTGATCACGGGAGCAGGGATTTCCACGCTCGACGAGGCGGAACTCGCGCGGATCTTCAAGGAGACGGTTGCATGATCGAGGAGCCGTACCGTTGGGTCGAGGCGATCGCCAATCGACGCGAATACCTTGAGCATCAGCTCGCCGCCGGCAGCCCGATCGTGGCGCTCAGCTATGCGGGCGGGATTCTCCTTTTCACGATGAGCCGTGATCGACAGAAGCTTTTCGAGATTTATGACCGAATCGGCATGGCCGGTATCGGACACCCGGGTGATATCGAACGGCTGCGCATGGCGGCGATCGAGGTGACGAGCACCGAGGGCTTTGCGCGATCTTCCCACGATGTATCGCTGCGCCGGCTCGCAAATTATTCCCTCAGTCCGGTGCTCAAGGCCGCCTTCGAGCAAGTTTATGGCGCCCCTTACCTTGCCCGGCTGCTCTTTGCGGAACTCGGACGCGGACAGACGCCGAATCAATTCGTCACTCTGGAATACGACGGCGCCATCCAAACGAACGGCGGACCGTTCGGCCGCTCTTTCGAAGATTTCGGCGTGATCTCCGGCACCACCGCTTCCGCGGCGATGATGCGCCGCTTCCTCGCTGATCGACCCACGGCAAGCCTGCCGCTGGGCGAAGCGCTTTCAATTGCGCAGGGCGCTTGGGCCACCGGGCACCTTCTCCTCGCCGAGCCCGATCGGACGGAACCTCCTTCTGCAGAGGAGCTTTCACGTCATTTGGAATCGCAGGCGAGCGCTGCAGTCCCTGAAGCGGCCATTCTCGATGCGTCTTCGACTCTTCCAGCAACATGGAGTACAGTGCGCATAGGAGAAATCCAACAACTCACCCCTGAACGATCTTAACTTATGATTCGGAATGTACTTCGAACCTGCCGGAGCCGCTTGCGGAGTGCTATCCTTCCGATTCTGCACGTGCGGAACGCCATGCCTTGCGTTGGCCTCGTCATGCTCGCGGGATGCCTTACCTTTGTCGTTGCACCGGATGAGCTCCCGCTCACCAAGGAAGAGATCACAAACTCCCTAAACCCGCCGCGCGTCACAGTTGTGATCGATGCGGGCCATGGCGGGAAGGATAACGGCGCGAAAGGGAATGGACTAACCGAGAAGGATCTCACGCTCGATGTCGCGCTCCGCGTGAACAAGCTGCTGCAGAGCTTTGGTTTCCCGACCGTGCTCACCCGCTCCGATGACCGGTTTTTCTCGCTCGCGCAACGCACTTCGATGGCGAACGACGTCGCAGATTCGATCGTGCTCAGCCTGCATTTCAATCACGATCGCGCCGGCTCCTCGAGTGGTGTGGAAACTTTCTATGCAAAACAGAAGGTCACCCCGGATTCCGAGTGGACGTGGGTTGGGTTCTTTTCGGAGCCAGATGCGCCATCGGACACGGGAGAGGCTCTTGCGGGTTTTATTCA
>DASVRY010000350.1:0-3214 GCA_036388395.1 Chthoniobacteraceae bacterium | reverse complement strand
TTTCCCGATGCCATTGGGGTCGTGCTCCGCGCGGGTTTCGTAAAGAGGATCCGGCAACTCGGCTGCATGGGCCCACGGCGCGAGGAGTAGGAGGAGGAAAAGGCGTCGCATCACTTCACGAAAATAGAAGTGGTTGAGCTGGTGTCGAGACGCGTCATTTCCTTTGCGGCGAAGGCACCTCAGCGGCACACTTCGCGCCGCATGAAGTTCATCCGCGATATCCATGAGGAATGCGAAGCTGCGCAGCGGCCGGCAATCTCCTTCGAGTTCTTCCCGCCTCGGACCGACGAGGGCGACAAGAACCTGCTCGAGAAGACCATCCCCGCGCTGCTCGCGCTGCGGCCGGACTATTGCTCGGTGACCTATGGTGCTGGCGGAAGCACACGGGAGAAGACGATCGAAATCGTTGATCGCATCCAGCGTGAACACAACCTGCCAGCGATGATGCATCTGACGTGCGTCGGCTCAACTCGTGAACAGCTCCGCGAGGTGGTGGAAGAGGCGCGCAGCCGTGGAATCTCCAATCTGCTCGCCCTGCGCGGCGATCCGCCTCCGGGCACTGAGTTTCAGAAGACCGAAGGCGGCTTCGCATATTCCAGCGAGCTCGTCGGCTTCCTCAAAGAGGCGGGTGGTTTCTCGATTGGCACCGCTGGGTTCCCGGAGGGCCACATTGGCTGTCTCGAGGGCAAGCTCACGGATTGGCAGTTTCTCCGCGCCAAGGTGGATGCAGGTGCGGATTTCATCCTGACGCAGCTCTTTTTCGACAACGAAGACTTCTACGCCTTTCACGAGCACCTCACGAGCAAGCTCGGCATCCGCGTGCCCATCGTGCCGGGATTGCTGCCGATCGTTTCAGCGAATCAGACGAAGCGTTTTGTCTCCATGTGCGGGGCAAAGCTCCCAGCGGCATTCCTCGAAAGGCTCAACGAACTTGGAGACGACGACGAGGCGGTCACCGCATTCGGGATAGAGTACGCCACGAGGCAGTGCGAGGAACTGCTCCGCTTCGGCGTGCCGGGACTGCACTTCTACACGCTGAACAAGGCTCGTTCGACCACCGAGATCGTGCGGAATCTTGGCCTCGCCCGATGAACCCGCGCGTTTACATCTACAGCAAATGCAGCACGTGCCGCGATGCGCTGCGGCTGATGGAGGAGCGTGGCGTCACGCCCGAAGTGGTGCCGATTCGCGAGCAGCCGCCGACAGTCGCGGAGCTGCGCCAAATGCTCGCGTATTTGGGCGGGGACGTGCGCCGGCTCTTTAACTCGTCGGGAATGGATTATCGCGCGATGGGCTTGAAAGATCGCCTGCCGCAGATGTCGCTCGATGAAGCGCTCGAGCTGCTGAGCAAGAACGGGAATCTAGTGAAGCGGCCATTCGCGTTCACCGCCGATCGTGGAGTGGTGGGCTTCAAGCGCGAGCAGTGGGACGCCTTTCTCGGCTGAGCGCCGGCTGTCCCGATCTCCATGCGCACGGCGATCGAAGACTTTATCCTCTACCTCGCGACGGAGCGCGGGCTCTCGGATAATTACCAGCTCTCCACACGGCTTTCTCTCGAAGGCTTCGCGCATTGGCTGGAGCGGCGGAAGCTCATCGCCTCGATGGGTGAGCAGGCGCTTGACCAACTAATCCAGGGCGGAGGCACGCCACCGGATGTCGCCGTTGACTTGAAGCAGATCGACCACGCCCAAATCTCGGATTACCTAGCGCACAAGAAGCGCCTCGGTCTCGCCGCGTCGTCGATCAAGCTCATCGTCGTGGCGGTGAAGATCTTTTTTCGGTGGTTGCAAGTCCGCGGACGCATCGGCCGTGACCCCGCGGATGTGCTGCCCCTGCCGCGCACCGAGCACTATCTCCCCGAGACAATGAACGAGCTGCAAGTGGATCGGCTGCTCGACGGAATTTCGGTAGATGTGCCGCGCGGGTTACGGGATCGCGCGATTCTCGAGCTACTCTACGCAAGCGGGCTCCGTGTCTCGGAGCTGGTCAATGCTCGGCTGGAGAATATCGACCTCGACTCGCGGATGATCCGCGTCACAGGGAAGGGGAACAAGATGCGGCTTGTGCCCGTCGGCTCCAGGGCGTGCGACGCGATCCGGGCCTACTTGGAACAAGAACGGCCAGGCTTCGTTCGCAAGCGCACAGGGAGTGAGGTTTTCCTCTCATCGCGTGGCACCAAGCTCACCACCGTCCGGATCTGGCAGATTGTGAAGGAGGTCGCAAAACGCGCCGGTCTGGACCTAAACGTTTACCCACATTTACTGCGTCATTCCTTTGCGACCCATTTGCTGAGCAACGGCGCCGATCTGCGCATTATTCAGGAGCTACTCGGGCACGCGGATATTTCCACCACGCAGATCTACACTCATGTGGATCAGCAGCGGCTAAAGGCAGTGCATCACCGCTTTCATCCGAGGGCGAAGTTCGGGGGCGCGAATCCGCAGTCGAATTAGCGGGCTACTTTCACCTTCCCTCCGAGTGACCAATCTTTCCTGCCGGTTAGACTAGAACAAAAGTGACCTCCCAGAAAGGCCGTTGCCCAAGGCTGCTTGTCCATAGACCAGTGGTGACGAAACGCGGCGCGAGGATGCGGTGCCGAGAAGCATCGAGGTGTTGAGCAGCCGGATATTCTGCTGCCAGTCGCCGGGCGTTTTCAACGGAAATGGCTGGCTCCGCATCCGGTTCAAGCGCCCATTCATGGAGGGTAGAGGCAGAGCAGTCGGAACGGAGCAAGGACCTGCCTTATCGGTCAAATGCTCACATGCGCCCTCTTCCCACAGGGCGGAATCGTCCGCGACAGGTAGGTTCGGCCGATCCGCTATGCCGCCTGCCGCACAGTTCCGTTGGCAGCGTGCCCGTTCGCGTGACCACTGCCGTTGGCCTGCGACCGAACGTTGGCTGTCTTATAGAACTTTGTCACAAACATCGGCGGGATGTTCTGCAGGCAATACTCGCTTTCGATTCGAGGAAAGTGGCGGCAGTGTCCGACGAGCTCATTCGTCACCTGATAGATCACGAAGGCTGCGTGGGGCTCCGGCTTCAAGGCGTCGAAGGTGTTTTGCAGCAGCTGGCGCTTCTTCGTGATCTCCAGAATGCTGAACGGGATTCCGGAGACGACGTAATCACACTGCTCATGTCCAAGTTTCCGCAGCTCCTTCGAAAGGTCGGCCGCATCGGTATTCAAGACCGTGATGCGCTTGTTGTGCCGGAATTG
>DASVRY010000349.1:0-3272 GCA_036388395.1 Chthoniobacteraceae bacterium | reverse complement strand
GTCTTCGAGGGATACGTCGAATGAAATTAGTATGCGCACCGAAAACTTACGCCTTTCCCGACGATGCTGATGTCCTGCGGGTCATCCTCTACGGCAAGGCCGACAGGCCGGAAGACGGCAGCGCGGGGGCGGCCTTGATGAAAGAGGTCTTACGTCGCAAGCTCGTCGCGCCGCCGCAAGCGTGGGATCTGCTCTCGCTGGCGCTCTCGGTGGTGGCGGCGGACTTCGCGGGTCACCGTGACAAAAGCCCGGACGGTTGGGCCCGAGAGTTCGAACTCGAAGTCGCCGTCACCGACCCGGCCTTCTGGAATTCTCAGGCTCAAGCCGTCGAGGCGGCTCTGGCTTTCCTGACAACCGACCGTTGGCAGGTGCGCTTCCTCGCGGGCGGGCTGCTGCCCGAGCCGCCGCGCGACCCGATCCTACCGGAGGAGGATTGTGTCGTGTTGTTGTCGGGCGGTTTGGACAGCCTCGTCGGCGCGATAGATTTAGTTGCAGGGGGAAAGAAGCCGTTCGCGGTCAGCCAGACCGTTCGCGGTGATGCTGAAAAGCAGGAGCAGTTCGCGCAAAGGATCGGCGGCGGCTTGCGGCACCTGCAACTCAACCACAATGCCCGCGTACCGGACCCGGAAAACCCTCCGTCTCAGCGCGCTCGCTCGATCACTTTCCTCGCCTACGGCGTCCTCGCGGCCACCACGCTCTCACGCTACCATGAGGGCGAGACGGTAACGCTCTACATCTGCGAGAATGGTTTCATCTCCGTTAACCCGCCGCTGACAGGTGCACGGCTGGGTAGCCTGAGCACACGCACCACGCACCCCGTTTTCCTGAGCCGGGTGCAACAGCTTGTTGATGCGGCCGGGTTGCGGTTGAGGATTGAAAATCCCTACCAGCACAAGACTAAGGGCGAGATGCTGGCCGGGTGTGCCGACCAGACCCTCCTGAAAGCGGAGGCTGCCTCGTCCACGAGCTGCGGACGCTACAAGCGGTACGGGTACAGGCATTGCGGGCGATGCGTGCCTTGCCAAGTCCGGCGCGCCGCCTTCCTCGCTTGGGGCGTCACCGACACGACGGATTACGTCTTCGGAGATATTGGCAGAGACGACGAAGATCATGCCGGGTTCGACGATGTACGCTCGGCCGCCATGGCGATCGCCGAAGTGCAAATGGACGGGCTCGACAACTGGCTCGGCACAACACTCACTTCGACGATGCTCGGCGACGTGACCCCGCTGAGAGATGTGATCGAGCGTGGTCTCGCGGAGATCGCGGCCCTGCACCGCAAGTATGGTGTCAAGTGATAGACCTGCACTGTCATCTTGATCTCTACCCAGACCCTTGGCGGGTGGCCGATGAGTGCCGGGAACGACAACTCTATGTATTATCGGTGACGACTACGCCGTCTGCGTGGGAGGGCACGGTCGCGTTGGCGGAAGGCTCGGCGCGCATTCGCACGGCGCTTGGACTGCACCCGCAGCTGGCCCACGAGCGTAAAGGCGAGTTGGCGTTATTCGAGCGCCTGCTGCCGCAGACGCGCTACGTCGGGGAGGTTGGTCTGGACGGTGGGCCCGAGTACAAACGCCATTGGGACGATCAGATCACTGTCTTCGAGCGAGTCCTCGCCGCTTGCCACGAGGCCGGCGGGCGGGTGCTTTCAGTCCATAGTCGAAGGGCAGCCGCTCCGGTGCTTGACCATCTTGAAAAGTCGCCGGGTGCCGGGACGCCGGTTATGCATTGGTTCTCGGGGTCGCTGCGCGAACTCGCGCGGGCGGTCGAGTTTGGATGTTGGTTCAGCGTAGGGCCAGCCATGCTCGCCGGTGAGAAGGGACGTGCGCTAGCCGCACGCATGCCGAGGGATCGCGTCCTGACTGAGACGGATGGGCCGTTTGCGCGGGTGGAGAACCAGTCGGCATACCCATGGGATGCTGCGATTGCGGTGGCAGGCCTGGCGGAACTCTGGGGTATGCCACGGCAGGAGGCCGAACGGTTGCTTCGAGACAATTTACGGCATCTCGCTTCGATGGAGTCCCGTGAGACCGCCTGAGCATTTATTGTAGAGACTCGAAGTAGCGGCGCGCACGCGAATTTGTGCAAGCAATTCTTGCACGAAGTAGGAAGCAACGAAGTCGCTAAGAACAATTCTCGACCCTTGTTATTCAGTTAACCGGACCCGTAGAGTAAGTAGCCTGCCCATGTGCGAATGTCCCGCATTGCGGCCCCAAGTTCACCTCTGAAACAAGCCCTCTGCGTCTTGACCAAACTCTGCGCAGGACTACTCCCTTCTAAGAGTAACTGATAGAACTCTATCTGGAAGCGAGCGGCTTCGTCATCATCAATCTGCCATAAAGTTGCGAGCACACTTCCGGCTCCCGCGATCAAGAAACTCGGCACGAGGCCACCGAGAAGAAATCCTTTGGAGCTATTTTGAACCCCGGTATGACAGCCGGCAAGATTGACTAGACAGCCTTTGCGAAGAATGATCTCTGAAAGGATGCGATCTTCTGAAAAATCTCCGCTGTCTTGAGTGATCAAATCGGGGCCAGTATTAAGCGGGACGATTCACTCGGCGCAGTCACCGTCATGGCGTGACAGGCGAAATGCAGCACCTCGTGTTGCCCGGCTTCCGCCTTCAGGTTCGTCACGGTGGCCTCGGCTTCTGCCAGCAGGACTGCGTGCTTGCCGACTTCGCGAAAACGCCCTGTGATAGTTACCACCTCCGCGTGTGCCTCGGGCAGATCATCCCAATCCGGGCGATGCGGACTCCCGACACACAGCACGGAATTAAACTGACTTTCGACGCGCTCGAGGCAGGCTTCGAGTATGCCGATCCCTTGGGTCTGGGTGACGACCATCCGCTCGCATAGAGGCGCCCCGGTATGGCAGAGCAGAGAACGGGACGAACGCGAGCGGATCGGATGTGGAAATTATAAGGCGGTCATCGGGTTCGAGTTCCTTTAAACGTGTGTCTAGAGGCTCCAGCAGGGCCTTCGCCAGCTTCTTCAAATACTCTTGCTCACATGTCTCCTGCGGCTCCGACGGAGTCACATAGTCATACGATGAATGGTCACCTGGCTGTGGGAAAGGCCGCTCTTCGATGATGCACCCGTCGTCCCACAAAGCATAAGTCCATACGGTGCGACCAATTGGTATGATGCCGAGTAAAGTCGTGCGGGGGCCGAGCCGCCGCAGTCTCCTTAAAAACGCCCGCGGATCTGAGACATCCAAGTTGGTTGCATCCACCCACCGTGTAAAGAGCGGGCCACGCAGGCTGGCGG
>DASVRY010000348.1:0-16855 GCA_036388395.1 Chthoniobacteraceae bacterium | reverse complement strand
GACCACGCGGTCCAGCATGTAAAAGACGCCCGGAGGAGCCAGGCGCTTTTCCCCTGGCACAGTGGCTGGCGGAACGTCGATCCGCGACTTGAAGGCCGGCATTGCAGCGGTGGACACTCCTGGCGCAGAAGATCCCGGAGTGTGTGGCGCGGATTCGGCGGTCTCGCTCGACGCGTCACCATTTTCAGCGCTGTCGCGCAGACGATCCGTGTAGAAATTGTACCCGAGGTACCCAGCGGCCCCTAAAACAATCATCAGAAATATTGCCCTCATAATCTAAATCATTCTCTTCAAACCACCGCACCTCGCAGCAGCGTGACTGCCATACGAGGTGGTCGCGATCGTGTAAAGGGGGAATATGTGACTATTTCGTGCCAGTGAGATGGATAGCCGCCTCTTCAACAACGAGGCGCAGGCTGGTAATGAAAAGCCGTTTTGTCCGCTTGTTGAACTTCACCTCCACCTTGCACCGCTCAGCGCCCTGCGGGATGTGGAAGCATGGGAAATCCCTCCCACTCACCGGATAAAAACGCGGCTCTACTTCCACCTCCGACAAGGCATTGCCGTGTGCGTCTTTGAAGATCAGGAGTAGCCGGGCGGGTGCGAATTCATCCGATGCACCCTCCACCTCGAGGCGACACGGACGGCCGCGAAGCGATTCCGCGACGGGCCATTCTGTTTTGAAGGAGCGGTTTTTTGTGCTGAAGTCGCGGACTCGTTCTGCTGGCGTCGGCGGGAGCAGACCATGGAGTTCAGGCGAGGTGGCCGTGAGGATCCGCGGCGGCGGAGCGGCGGCGGCTCGGCGGCGGTGAAAGACGAGATCGGGCTCCGACCCAATGGCGACCACGCGAGTCAGTCTCCAATCCTTAGCTGTGTCGATGAAGCACGAGGCGAGCGGCTCCTGCACCTGGACGGCCTTTCGCTCCAGCTGCTTCCGTGGAGCAATCCAGATGCGGGAGTGGATATACCAGAACTCGTCCGCTTGCGCGATCGCTCGCTCCTGATTTGGTCCGGTGAGCAGCATTGCGTTTGAAGCACCCATCCAGGTAAACCGCTGCGCCTGCTCGGCGGCAGCGATATGCATCAGCGCGCGCATATTTGGATGCGAGTAGATCTTCGTTCCAGGTGGCACGGAGCGCAGGTGCTGCCGCACTTCTGGCAGGTAGCCGAGCGAGAAGAACTCACGGGTTGTCAGACTGAGGCCGGACAACACGACGCACGCGGCGGCCCCAACGGGAAGCGGATGCACACGGATCCACTCAGACGCTTTCGCCTTTCGGACCCATGAAAGCCGGAGCAGCATAAGCAGCCCTGCAATCGATAGCACCGACATCGGCACCGCCAGGCTTGCGATGAAGCGGCTGCCTACACGAACAACTGGGCGCCACGGCGAAAGGCTCTGGGGAGCACAGGCGTATTCTAGATACAGGAGGACAAACCAGATCACGATCACCCGCCCAAACACCTCCTCCGGTAAGCGCGTATGCGGCGCGCTGGGCGAGTTGCTCGGGGATGCGAGCGGTGGGCGCAAGCGTCCGCTCCAGACTGCCCAGGCGCCTGCGACGGCTAGTGCGGCATAGAAGGGAGAAAGCCACGGATTCGCGCTCCAGAGCGTTTCGAGGAAGCGCAACGGGAGAAACCAGAGCGGCACTGGTTCCGTTCCGGCGACGCCTTTGCCCCGCATATTCGTATGCAGGCTGTAGAGCGAATCGCCAAACTGCCCGTGGTAGAAAAGCGTCTCTGCGCCGAACCACGCGATTGCCATCACGCCGGCCGCGACCAGCCACCCAATCCGCCGTGGGAAGTAGAGCAGCGTGCAGAGGATCATCACCGGCACGATAAAGACGCCAGTGAGGCGATTTGCCTGGAGCACGAAGACGCACGACCCGGCCAGCACCGCCCAGAGCACAGCACGCCCACGCGACCCCTCCTGCATCAGCGCCCACCAGCAAAGCATCGCTGCGCCACTCCAGACACCTTCGGAAAGATCCGGCATTGGCTGTGCGCAAATCGTATCCAGCAGCGGATGAAAGATGAACGCGATCCCGCATGCCCAAGCGGCGCGGATCGACTGGAGCAGCAATCGCCCGAGGTGAAAGCAGACGACCGCGCCAGCAGCGAGGTAAAGCAGCCCGACGCCCGTATAGGCCGCCATACCGAAGCCGAGCACCCCTTGGATGATCCAGCACACGCCCCAGACCGGCCAGCGCAGCGCGTGGAAGCTGCCCTTTGACCAGCCCGCGAGCCCTCTTTCGTGCAGCTCGAAAGCAATGTTCCAATAGGTGAAATCGTCACCCATTTCGGGAGCCGTCACGCAGAGGAGTGATGCCAAACCGGCAATTAGCGCGAGGAGCAACGAGTGGATCAGCCAGCGGTTCTTCATCGGATCGATACCGCCTGGCAGAGAGATTCCGCCAGAGTGGCAGCGCGTTTAAGTCCTTGGTCCGGAGTCAGAGGTCAACTCCTGTCTGCATGGACCGGCTACTGGCTCAGTTGTTCTGAAACACGGCGGTGTTTCGCGACTCCGCTCGAGCATGACCCACTCGCGAGTGCTCGTGGACTTCCTACCTCTTGATCCTGAATCTTACCTCCTGCAGCCGGTCTCCTATTGTCTTGCTCTCACCGGAGTCGACTCCTATCTACACGCGCTTATGAGGTTTGCTCCCGTGCCGTTCTCCCGCCTTGGTCTCTGCGGCTTCAATATGTGGGGCTTGAGCTTTCTCGCGATGGCCAGCACAGCCTTGGCAGAAGAGAAAAACGGCCTTCAGCTCACGGTGAGCAAAAAGACGATCGAGCGCTCCGACGATCGCGGGAACTACTACTACTCAGATCGTATTGATCGCACCCAAGGCCTCAAAGCCGTGGTGAAAAACATCTCCTTCAAGGAGAAACCCGAAGGCGAACTCGAGTGGACGATCCTTGTGCGGAAATACTATTCCACCACGGTCGAGAAGCATTCAGGAACCGAGAAGCTCAAGGCGTTGCGCGCGGCGGAAAGTGCAGAATTCCAGCTCGGGTCGGCGCAGGTTTACGGATGGAGGAGCGCTTCGTACAACGTGAAGGACAAGCTGGAGTATCAGGTGATCGTCACGCACGGCGGTAGTGAGACGATTCGGGTAAGCAGCACATCGGCTTTCGACTCACTGGCAAAGCGCGCGATCAAGGTCTCGACGCCGGCGGAATAGTCGCACCGGCGAGAGGCCGAACTCTGGGCCCGGCCTCAGGTGCTGCCAGCGTTCCAGTAATCCGGAAGCCCCGCTTTGGTATCGATCAAGATCTCCTTTATCGCGGCTCGATCGCTCTCCGGGAGCTTGGCAAAATCTGGATGCGGTTCCTTGCTGTTCAGGATGTTCCAGAGGCGCTGCAGCACGTGCTCTTTCATCACGGGCGGGAGATTATCGAACGCCTCCGAGTAGATCAGGAAGCTGCACGGATATTTGAAGAGCCGCTTCTCTAGATCGAAGTCCCGCAACGAACGCCCCTGCTTGTCTTTCGGTCCGCGGCCCGTGAACTCCTGCGCGAACTCTGGATCCCCAGCGATCTTCTCGGTAAGCGGCGTTTCCTCCGTAAAGAGGAGGTAGCGGAGAAATGCCGTTACCTGGCGCTCGAGGTAGCGAATGTGCCCATACTGTGACATCATGATCTGGGTCTCGAAGTTTAGGCGCGTGAGGTAATTGTGCATGTGCGACTGATGCTCGAGCACCATGTGCGCGACGATGTCGCTGCTCCCTTTCGGATAGCGGCTTGTATCGAAAAAACTGTTCAGTTCTTGGATGTTGCCCGCGTGGTTTGGCTCCGTGGCATGACGCTCGAACGCCGATAGACCGAGGAGATTACCTCGATGCGTTTGCGCGCCGTGGGTGCCGGTCACATACCAGCCTGCCCAGCGATCAGCGAGCGGGGTGCAATGGGTGATTTCGGAGACTTCCGTCTGGTTATCGATTTCGCCGCTGCGATTGGTTCCGACCGAGCGAATCACGTGTCCGGGCACGCCCATGCTCCGACCGGATGAGTGGCACTGCAGGCAATCGTTGCTCCGCACGAGCTTCGGTTTGCGTAGTTTCGTCTGCTCCAGTTCATAGAAAACCGCACCCAGTTTTGGGTCGGCCACGCTGACCTCCAGGAGCGGCGCGCCGGGAATGAACCCGATGTAGACGTCATCGTTGAAGTAGAGAGCGCGGGGGCGCTTCGGCGAGATATGGGAGCGCTGGAGAGAGGTCTTGGAGAAGACGAGCAACTGCGATGATTTGGGCACCTCCAGGGCCTCGAGGAGCGAGGGCAGATAGCCCTGCGTATCATCGAACGTCAGCTTCACCTCACCCGAGTCGATCCTCGCCTGCAGCCGCTCGATTGCGCTGTTTGCCGGTGTCTCATTGTACCGAATGACATCGCCCTCAAACTCCACCTTGTGGGTGGAGCCTTGAAAATCCTCGCCATGCAGCACAGCGGCGCCGGCGCAGAAGGCGACGAGGAATAGCCAGATGTGATGGAAAGCAGCGGGAGCCATGAAGTTGCGGATCACGACTAAACGCGAAATCCGCTCCCGCGCTACGCCGATCTTGCGCCAAACACACCCGATCTTGGGCCGGCTTGATCAACTCGGAGACCAAAGGCACAAAGAAAGGAGGTCTGAGCCCTCTCTCCTTCGCGTCTTTGCGACTTCAACGGCGATGCGTTACAGCTCTATCGCCCGCTTCTCAGTATGCGAACGGAGTGCGGCATCGAAGAGTTCATGGCTCGCGACGGCTTCATCCGGTGTGACGCAACCGAAGCGGTTCCCGAGCAAGCCTTCGCGCTCTGCGACGAACGCCGCCCACATCTGCTGGAAGCAGTCGCTGAAGCCGGCTTCGAAGATTCCGCCAGTGATCGTTGGGAAGGCATTGTAGCTCTGGCCGACATCGTAGCGCTCCCACACCTGCTCCTTCTTCCGCGTGAAGATCCAGACCGTCTTTGGCTCCTTCGTGGAAAAACGCGCGCCGCCTTCCGTTCCGAGCACTTCGATGAACCACGTGTTCATCTCGCCGGGCGCGAGGCGCTTCGTCTCGATCCGCATCGGCACGTCGGACCCCGCGATCTCTACGCTAGTGTGAAGCAACGCATTATCCCAAGTGTCGCACGCAGCCATGCCGCCTTTTCCGTCTGGACGCTCCGGATAGATCTTCTGGAGCTGCGCGTAGACGTTCTTCGGACGCCAGCCGAGCCGGAACGGGAAATGGACGGTGTGCATTCCGAGATCGCCCATCACGCCGATCTGGCCGCAGAATTGCGTCTGCCGCTTCCAATTGATCGGCTTCGTCGGATCGAGGTCGCTCGCGTGATGAAACCCGCTGCGGATCTCCAGAATGTGCCCGAGATCGGCCCCCTGCAGGTATTGCCATACCTTTTGGACGCCGGGCAGAAACGGGAACTCGCTCGAGCAACGGACGAAGCGACCAAGCTTCGCCGCTTCATCCCGGATCCGCTGAGCTGCGCCCAGATCGATGCCGAAGGGTTTCTCCGCCAGCAGATCTTTCCCAGCGCGGAGCACATCCAGATAGATCGTCTCGTGCAGGTGATGGGGCACCGCCACATAGACGAGGTCCACATCACCGCGAAGCATCTCGTGGTAATCGCCCGTAAAGAGCGTCACCGTTGGAATCTGGCGAAACCAGTCCCGCACTTTCTCCTGCACATCGCAGATCGCGGAAAGCTCCAGCTGCACGGGGAAATCCAGCAGCGCAGGCCAGCGACCGACCGCAGAAGCGAGTTCGCGGCCCATGAGGCCGCCGCCGATAATACCAACTTTCAACTTCTTCATGAGGCGGGCTTGATGAGCTTCGCGGCTTCAGTGGCGTTCAGGTTATCGTGCACAATGCCCATGAGCGCGCGGGTCATGCCGGCGGGGTCGTGATGCTGGATGATATTGCGGCCGTAAACGATGCCCGCAGCCCCCTGGCGCATGAGCCGCTCGGTGCGGCCGAGGATCTCCGCATCCGCCGCTTTGCCGCCGCCACGCACGAGCACCGGGATACGACCGGCGATTTCAATGACCTTATGGTAGACGCTCACATCGTCTGTCGGGTCGGCCTTGATGATATCCGCGCCCAACTCCACCGCCTGTCGGACGAGCGGGAGAATCTTATCGAGGTCCCCATCGACCATGTAGCCACCTGCTTGCTCGTTCGGGCGGAAAACGAGCGGCTCGATCATCAGCGGCATGCACCAGCGCTCGCACTCGGGCTTGATCCGCAGAATGTTTTCGATGCATTGATCGGTCACTTCCGGCTGACCCGGGATGCGGAAGAGATTCACCACGACACATGCCGCATCCAGGCGGATCGCCTGCTCGACAGCGTTGCCAATCATCCGGCTGAAAAGCGTCCGCGGCAGCTCGCTGCCATACACATTTGCCACGTCGGTGCGCAGAACCAGCGCGGGCTTCTGCTTCCCGGAAACCTGCTGAAGGAGCTCCGCCTGCCCGATCGTGAGCTGGATGGCATCCGGCGCTGCTTCGACGAGCGTGCGAACGGCGCGATCAAGGTTTTCGATGCCTTGGAGAAAGCCGCGCTCGTTGAAAAAGCCGTGATCGACGGCGACGTCGAAGCAGCGGCGGGAGCGAGCGTGAAAGAGACGATTGAGGCGGAATTGTTTCATACCTTGAGAAGGGGCGGAAAGGTTGCGGCAAGGCGGTAGGAATGGGCAAGCTGCTTTGTTCCTCAAGCACGTGCGCAGCGTGATTCATGGGGGGTGATCGGTCGGAACCTGGTTGTTCGTCTGAGGCTCAGCGGCACGCGGAGGCGCGGGAATGCCCCGGTTTTCGCATGAGGCATCCGGGCAACGCTTCAACCAATCACCCTTCACCAATCACCATTCACGCCCCTCCCCTGCCCGCCGCCAAATAAGCATTGTCACGAATCCTGTGGATTGGGTATTAGCCACGGATCTTATGACGCGTTTTTCTCTTCCGGCTGCTGTCGTATTGGCTGCCCTTCTTCTCTCCTCCTGTGTGACAGGACCCGAGCCCCGCCGTCGCTCACGGGACGATCGTGAGCCAGGAGGCTTTCGTGAGCAAACAACTGTGACAGAGGAAACCTCCTCGAGCACCCAGGATGCACCGCCACGGAACCGCCCTCGGCCAGACACGACGGTCACCGAAACGACTGTGGATGCGCCGACCAACACGCCTCCTCCTCCTCCCACGACCGTGGTTGGCAATTACGAATATGGAAAGCAGGTCCCCGGAAAACCCGGCTTTGTGACCAGCCCACACGCCGCTAGCTCCGGCTACGTCGACGTCCGCGGCTTTCCTCCCGGCACAGAAGTGAAGTGCCCGTACACGCAGAAGATTTTCCTCGTTCCGTAAGCCACGTCCGCGGAAGCAGTTTTCACCCCGGCTCGTCGGCACCCGCCGCGAGCCGGGGTTTCCATTTCCTCACATGAAACGCGTGGCCATCCTCGGCCCAGGTCTCCTTGGCGGCTCCCTCGCCCTAGCGCTGCGTGATCAAGGCGCCTCGCGTGTGTCTGTCTGGGGACGTCGCCCAGCAGCGGTGGAAGAGGTCGCGCAGAGCGGGTTTGCCGATTTTGCTTCCACGGATCTGCAGGCGGTTGTCGAGGGCGCGGAACTGGTGATCCTCTGCACGCCGATCGGCGTAATGGGTGAACTCTCCCGCGCTTTTTCTCCGAGCCTCGCGCCAGGTGCATTGGTCACAGATGTGGGCAGTGTGAAAGGGCCGGTGGTCGCCGATCTGCAGGCGATCTTCGGAGGCAGCGCGCATTTCGTGGGGAGTCATCCGATGGCAGGTTCGGAGCAGACAGGGTGGAGCGCCGCGCGGGCGGATTTGTTTCAGCGGAGCGTCTGCATCGTCACGCCAAGCCCCCAGACCGATGGCCCTGCCGTGCAAGCGATCACGGCTTTTTGGGAATCCGTAGGCTGTTCGGTGCGATTGCTCGGGCCGGAGGAGCACGATGAAGTCGTCGCTTTCGTCAGCCATCTGCCACATCTCCTCGCCGCCACGCTAGTCGCCATGGTCGCGGAGCAAAAGGGCAACGCTTTCGACTTTTCGGGACCCGGATTTCGCGACACGACTCGCATCGCTGGCGGTCCACCCGCCATGTGGACGGAGATCCTCCAAAGCAACCGCGCAGCGGTGCGAAAATCCGCCGAGGCAATGATTGAAAAGCTCCGCGAAATCGTAACACTCCTCGACCGCGATTCACCCGACGCCACGCAACGCATGAACCAATTTCTCACCGAAGCCAAGGTCCACAGGGACCAGTTGCGGCGGCCCCTTTAACCGATGTCCGACTGGAAAATTCACCGCACCCCGAGCATTCAGACCGAACTGGAAGTGCCGGGCGACAAGAGCATCTCCCATCGCGCGGTCATCCTCGCCGCACTGAGCAACGGCCCGTGCGTGATCAAAGGTTTCCTCGCGAGCGAAGATTGCCTTTGCACCATGGCCGCAATGCGCGCGCTCGGCGTGGAAATCGATACGCCGGATGAGACGACGCTTGTGGTGCATGGAAAACGCCGCGCTTTCACGGCGCCGACTCGCGATATCGATTGTGGGAACTCCGGCACGACGATGCGCCTCCTCGCGGGGCTCCTCGCGGGGCAGCCGTTCCGCAGCCGGCTGATTGGCGATGCCTCCCTTTCGAAGCGTCCGATGCGGCGCGTCATCGAGCCGCTCACCGAGATGGGCGCGAAAGTCACCGCCGAAGGTCGGGACGGGCGTCCGCCGCTGGTCATCGAAGGCGGTGAACTCAAGCCGATCCATTACTTCTCTCCGGTCGCCAGTGCGCAAGTGAAGAGCGCCGTTCTGCTCGCGGGGCTGTTCGCGCCCGGGAAGACGAGCGTGACCGAGCCCACGCAGAGCCGCGATCACACCGAGCGGATGCTCGAGTATTTCCTCGTGCGTCCGCAGAAGCAGGATCTCACGGTCAGCCTTTTCGGCGGGCAAACGCCTGAGTCGCGCGACTTTCAGGTGCCGGGGGATATCTCCAGCGCCGCCTTCTGGCTCGTCGCCGCCGCAGCGCAGCCGCGCTCACATCTACTCGTGCGGAATGTCGGCCTCAACGAGACGCGCACCGGCGTGCTTGCAGTGCTCCTGCGCATGGGCGCGCACGTCCGCGAGATCATCGAAAACGAAGACGCGGAGCCGCTGGGCAGCGTGGAAATCCAGGGCGCTCGGCTCAAGGGGACGATAATCGCCGGGAAGGAGATTCCCAATGTGATCGACGAGCTGCCGATCCTCGCCGTGGCAGGCGCGCTTGCTTACGGAAAGACGATCATCGCCGACGCCGCGGAGCTGCGCGTGAAGGAAACGGATCGACTTGCCGCCATTGCCACGAACCTCCGCGCGATGGGTGCGCAGGTCGCTGAGACAGAAGACGGCATGGAGATCCTCGGCGGAGCGCCGCTGCACGGTGCGCGGCTGCAGAGCTTCGGCGATCATCGAATTGCCATGGCCTTCGCCATCGCCGGACTTTTCGCCGAAGGCGAGACGATCATCGAAGGCACCGAGTGCGTGAACACGTCGTATCCCGGTTTCTACAAGCAGCTCGAGAAGATCCTCAAAGAGCCTCCCGAGCCGCAAACGCCGGTGATCACACTCAGCCCCCAGCGCGACTAGCCAATGGCTGCTCCCGCTCATATCGTCGTCGCTATTGACGGCCCGGCCGCCTCCGGCAAAAGCAGCGTCGCACGCCAGCTCGCGCGCAGGCTGCGCTTCCTCTATGTAAACACCGGCGCGATGTACCGCGCCGTGACCTGGCAGGCGGTCGCCAACAACATCGACACGACAAATGCAGAGGCGGTCATTGCGCTCCTTTCCGGCACAAAGATCGAGTGCGGCCTGGATGGCATGGAATCGACAATCACCATCAACGGCATTGACCCGACGCCGCACCTGCTCATCGAGCCGGTGAACGCCAACGTTTCGAACATGGCGGCAATTCCCGAGGTCCGCCGCCAGCTGGTGGAACTCCAGCGAGGCTATGCTGCCGGTCACGACCTCGTCATGGAAGGACGCGACATCGGCTCGGCAGTTTTTCCGGAGACGCCCTACAAGTTCTACATCGATGCTTCGCCGGAAGTCCGGGCGCGGCGGCGGGAGCGGCAAGGTCTCGCCGATGCGATCGGTGCGCGGGACAAGCAGGACTCCTCACGCCGCGCTTCTCCGCTCATCATCGCGGAAGACGCACATGTAATCGACAGCTCGAACCTGACCGTTGATGGCGTGGTCGGCGAAGTCGTGGGCCGCCTCAAGCTCAAGGGACTGGATCTCGGGGACATTTAACGGTCGCCGGGAAAGCCAAATGGGCGCGCACTACGAGTTCTTTTACCATGTCTCGCGCTTCATCGCGCGGACACTGTTCGACTTTCAAGTCGTCCACCGGGAGCGCATTATCGAAGAGGGTGGCTCCATTCTCGCGATGAATCATGAGAGCTACCTCGACCCGCCTTTGGCTGGCATCGCCTGCCATCGCGAGATTAGTTACCTCGCGCGCAAGACCCTGCTTGATTGGCCGATCCTCGGCCCGATCCTGCCGAAGCTAAACGTCGTCCCGGTCGATCAGGAGCGCGCCGATATGAGTGCGCTGAAGACCATTATAAAGCTGGTGCGGGCTGGCGGCTCCACGGTTATTTTCCCAGAAGGAGCGCGGACCTTGGACGGCCAGCTCCAGCCAGCGCAACCGGGTCTCGGTCTGGTCATTGCGAAAACCTTGGCGCCGGTCGTCCCGATGCGGATTTTCGGGGCACACAAGGCGTTCCCGAGAGGTGGAAAGCCACGCCCGTTCACTCGGGTGACCCTGGTCATCGGCGAACCCATCTTCTTCACCAAGGATGACCTCGTCGGCGAAGGCCGTGAGCTGTACCAACGACTGAGTGAGCAGGTGATGGAACGGATTGCTGCGATAAAACTCGAGCCCGGCCGCTGAGGCGCGCTGCTCTTCTTCCTCGTCCGCGTCCTCGAGAACCTTCGCAGCGTCGCCTGCTCTATTCGAGGACGAGTGCGAGTAGGAGGACGAGGACGACCGCCCCCGTTCAGCGTTCAGCGTTCTCCGAGTCCGGCGAATGAAGAGAGCGCCCCGCGACAACCACTCACCCCTCGATCCTCTTCGGGAGCGTCACGGTAAAGACGCTCCCCTGTCCCACTTCCGACTGGATTGCGATCGTCCCCCCGAGCAACTCCACAAGTTGCCTGGTGATCGCCAGCCCCAGCCCCGCACCGGGGCTTTTCCACGCTCCTGGCAAGCGGTGAAACTCCCGGAAGATCTTTTCGTGCTGATCGGCAGGAATGCCTTCGCCCGTATCCGTGACTGTGATCCTCCATCGCTCCTCATCCGCTGAACGAAAATCGAGCAGCACGTGTCCGCTCGAGCAATATTTGACCGCGTTCGTCAGGAGATTGGTCGCGATCCGCTGAATCTTGTGCTCGTCGCTGACGACTCTCTCGAGGGACGGGTCCAAGGTTCCGCAAAAGCGCAGCCCTTTGGCAACGGCGATTGAGTGTGTCGAGAGAACCAACTCCTCGAAAAGCAGCACTGGATTGAAGGCTTCCACCCGAACCTTTTCACCACCGGAAAGCAACGTCGCAAAGTCCAGCAACTGCCCGGCTAAACACGTCATCTGCGCGAGATTACGCGAGAGCATCAGGAACAGCTTTTGCCGCGCTGCTTCTTCATTTTCTTCAGAGAGGGATTGCGTCGCTGTCTGCATCCCGCCGAGCACGTTGCGCAGCTCATGGGAAATGGTCCGCAACATTCGGAGCCGCTGCGCGTCCAATTCACGCAGGCGGGCGTTCGCCGCCTTGGTCTCATCGTGCGCGCGTTGCAGCGACCGCGTGGCCGCACCGAGATGCGACTCCTGCTGCTCCATGAATTGCGCGGCCGAGTCGATAATCAGCCGGTCGAAGAAAGTATGGATGATCCGCAGCGCGAGCCACTCCTCAGTCCCGTGAAATTCCGGGTGTTGCTCCCGATACGGCACCAGTTCATCGATGAACATCCGGCGGAGCAGCGAAATCTCGCGAAGCAGTTCATCGAGGCGATAATCCTGCTGCCAGCGGTGCTCCCCGTGCGCCCGGGCGTTGGCGGCCGCCGCGGCCCTCGGGCCCAGATCATCTCCCGCGCGGAGCTGATCAGTAAGGTTATCGAAGAGCTTCGGCAGATGATCCAGCAGCCCCGAGTGCCCGACCATGCTTGCGGAAGGCAGCTCTGGGTTGGCGTGCAGAGCCTCCACCCATCGCTCGGTGATCCCTTTGCGTCTGTCGCAAAGCGCATCCGCCAGAGCAACAAGGACGGGATGAGTCGGCATTGGGACGAGGTAACTCAGGAGAGCCCGTGTGTAAAGCTGGCACACCTCTGCTCCGAAACTCCCTCGACGCATCGGCACGCCGGAGGTAGCTTGCCAGCCCTTGATTTCTGCATGAAAACTTCGCTTCTTTCAGCCCTCTTTGCCCTCGCCGCGGCGAACCTTCTGTCCGCCGCCGGGTGGGAGGAGGAATACGCCGGCCTGCTTAAGAAATACGTTACTCCGAGCGGAGTTCGCTACGCGGCATGGAAAGCGAACCCCGGAGACCTTGCATCGCTCCGGCACGTGGTCGATGGAATCGCCGGCGCGCCTGCTCCAGCTGGCAAGGGGTCAGACGCTCTCGCTTTCCATCTGAATGCTTACAACGCGTGGATCCTTCAGGAGGCGCTGGAGAAGTATCCCACCAAAAGCGTCAAGGATCCCCTCTTCACGTTCTTCATTGGCAATCGCATTACCGTCGCCGGCCAAAAGATGAGCTTCAATCGGCTTGAGAAGGAAATTATCATCCCGCGGTACGGCGAGCCACGGGTCCACGTCGCCCTGAATTGCGCGAGCCGCAGTTGTCCGCCACTACGGAACGAGCCTTACACCGGTGCAAAAATGAATGCCCAGCTGGACTCGCAATCGAAGACTTTTGTCGAGAGCTCGAATGGTGTGCGTCCCACCGAGAAGGGCGCGGAGCTTTCCGCGATCTTCGATTGGTATAAAGAGGACTTTGGTGGTGCGGGAGGTGTGCTCAAGTTCATCAATAAGTACCGCAGCACTCCAGTGCCCGATGACGCCCGGATTAGCTTCCAGAACTACGACTGGCGCCTGAACGAGGCGAGTTAGACATGAAGAGCTTTCGCAAAGTTCTCGATTCGGGCCTTCGCTCCGCTGGCCGACTCCTCACCGCACTTCTCCTCTCCTCCGGTGTCCTGCATGCACAGGGCCAGGAGGAAGCAGCGGCACCCGGCGTCGTTGATGTTCAGGGATCCGCGACCGTGGCGCAGATCGTCGCGAGCGCGATTGCTCCGCTTCGTGCTCAATATGGCATTCAAGCGAAGGTCATCACGCAAGGCGGGAGTAGTGGTGGTATTCTCGCGGTCGGCGCTGGCGAGGCGGCGCTCGGCATGTCCACGCGCCCCATCACAGGGGCCGATCGCGCCGCTTACCCAGCGGCTATCTATAAGGAGTATCGGCTGGGGATCCAGGCCATGTCGGTGATGGTTTCGCGTGACGTATGGGAAGCCGGAGTCCGCGTTCTCGATCGCAAGCAGTTGACGGCTATTTATCAGCGAGACGTAAAGAATTGGAAGGAACTCGGAGGGCCTGATCAAGCGATCAAGTTCTACAACACTGAACAAGGCCGCGGACCATGGGAGCTATTTGCCGAGTGGCTATATGGGGATCTTCGGCGCGCGCCCCTCGGCACGGAGTTTGAAAAGGTGCAGACAGGCGAGGAGACGCGGAATCTGGTGGAATTTAACCGTGGCTCGATTGCTGTGGCTGCTGCCCGGTGGGTGGATAACAAGAACAGCTTCGCCCTTGGGCTGAAGCTCGACGACGGGACGATCGTGCAGCCCACGACCGAGAACTTTCTGAACAGCAAATATCCACTCGTGCGCCCGCTGCTGCTCGTCTCTGGGGATCGTCCCACTGGCAACTTGAAGCTGATGCTGCAGTTCATGTTTAGCGACACAGGCCAAAAGCTGGTGGAGCGAGCCGTCGACGGAATTCCGCAGAAGGAGCTCGGCGAACTGCCGGCCTTCTAACTCCATTCAACGGGAAGGCCCATCGGGTGCGGTAGCCGGAGAATTAGCCGCGACGACGCGAAGGGCGTGAAGAGGAAGAGTTTGGAACGGCGCTGTTAGACAAGCATCGATCGCGGGCACCTTTCGTCGCGTCTCCCCGCGCGACCCAGCGAGGACTCGGGCACGATGTCCATCGGAGCACAGACCCTTGGTCTGTCGCAGCGGACCTCCCGGTCCGCTGCGCCGAAAATGCTCCAACTCAGCGGCTGAGGGCCTGGGCTTTCTCGACTAGTCCGATGAACTCCGATCGGTAGCCACTCGCGTCCTCACCTTTGCCTTCGGCGGCAAGTTCCAGCGTAGAGTTCCAGGTCGAGGATCCTTTGTGCGGCGAGTCGCGCAGGAGCATTCCAAAGCTCGCCACCGCCGCTCCGAAGCGGAAGTCGCGGGAGCTCTTTTCCCATCCGGCTCCCGAATCCACTAGCGGGAACTCCAGCTTGCGGCTCACATCCGCGTCTGGCGCTTTGTAGCGGAGCTTCAGCGTGAGCAGCTCGGCCCCCGCTACCCGATCTGCGGCGCCGGCTGGGGCAGCTTCCTGCGGAGGCTGCGCTTGTGCAGTTTGATACTTCAGCTCATCCACCCCGCCGCCTGGCAACGGCCTGCCAGCGGGAACGATCTCGTAAAGCGCGGTCACGGTGTGGCCTGCGCCGATCTCCCCAGCGTCTTTCGTGTCGTCGTTGAAATCCTCCTTCGCCAGCAGCCGATTCTCGTAACCAATGAGCCGGTAAGCGCCGACCTGAGCAGGGTTGAATTCAACCTGGATCTTCACATCCTTGGCGATCGTCACGAGGGTCCCGCCCATCTGCTCCACGAGCACCCGACGGCCTTCGTTCAGCGTATCTATATAGGCGTAGTTGCCGTTCCCTTTGTTCGCCAGCTTCTCCAGCGTGGAGTCTTTTAGATTGTCCATCCCGAAGCCGAGCACTGTCAGGAAGACGCCGCTCTTCGCTTCTCGTTGGATAAGCTCCACGAGTTCATTTTGATTGGTCACACCGACATTGAAATCCCCGTCGGTGGCAAGGATCACACGGTTCGTGCCGTCCTTGATGAAGGCCTGCCGCGCCGTCTCATACGCGAGCTGGATGCCCGACGCTCCATTGGTCGAGCCGCCGGATTCCAGCCTGCTCAGCGCCTGGCGGATCTCCGCCTTGTCGCGAGTCGGCTTCAGCACTAGTCCGCTCGCGCCGGCATAGACGACGATCGACACCTGATCCTGCGGAGCGAGCTGATCGACAAGAAGCTGCATGGATTGCTTGAGCAGCGGGAGTTTGTTCTGCGGCTGCATCGAGCCCGACACATCGACAAGAAACACCAGGTTGCTCGCGGGACGTTGATCCCGCTTCATCTCGCGCCCTTTCAGCCCGATCCGCACAAGGCGGTGCTCCGGCTTCCAAGGGCAGGTCGCCACTTCCATGGTCGAGGAGAAAGGCACGTCTCCTTCCGGCTGCGGATAGTCGTAGCTGAAGTAATTCACGAACTCCTCGATGCGCACCGCTGCCTTGGGAGGGAGCGCATTCGAGTTCAGGAAACGCCGCACATTCGCATAACTCGCCGTATCCACATCGATCGAGAACGTCGAGAGCGGCTGATCCGCCACGCGGAGGAAGGCATTGTCTGTTACGCCGTCATAGGACTCCTGAGAAGCTTCATCACGCCCCCGGCTCAGCAGAGGCGGGAGTTTGCGCGGGGAGGTATCCCCTGGCATCATTCCGGCATATTCCACTATTTGTTCTTTGCTGCGGCGGTCGGAGCGGGTCGAATCGCTGATGGCCGAAGCCTCCCTGCGTGATCCGGTGAGGTTCCCAGCGAGCGGAATAGCCCCAAGAGTTGGGACGCTTTTATTCGCCGCTACCAATTCGCTCGTCGCAGGAGCAGCCGCCAGAGCGGGTCTCGCCGGTGCCGGAGCGGTGGTGACGCTCAGGCTATCTGTTGACGAGCCGAGCGCGCTCCCAACGTGGGGTTGCCCCGCCACCCGATGCTCCTCACTGCTGAATTCTTCAGCTGCAGGAGCAGCTGCGATGTCTGCAGACATCGCTAATGGATACGCTGCGTCGGCTGCGGGTCTGGCCGAGAGAAGCGGACTTGATTCCACCTCGCCGGGAGCCGGTAAAGTAGCTTCGGGAGGAGCAGGAGTTGTGGCTTCGTCTGACTTCCCTTCGCTACTGGCCAAATGGTCTGCATCGGCTAGTCGTGCGTCGCGGGTTTGACCAAGGACTCGATCACCAAGTGCGAGCAGTCGTTCATCTGATTCGGAGGTCGGGCGCGGATCGGAAATGCCACTGCCGGCTCTGACCGCCGCCAAGCCGTGGTATCGGACCACATAGAGGCTTAGGATTTCCAGGCATAGCAAAATGGACGCTGCGGCGGTTAGGGGAATCCAATAGCGACGCCACCACGGCAATTGATGTTCGTGAACGGCGGTTACGCGGGGATTCTCTTCTTCGACAAGGGCGTTCTCTAGCACCTTTGCTCGTTGCTCGTCCCGCAGAGGCTCGCTTGCTTCGGCTTTCAACTCCGCTCGGAGCTTATTCGCAAAGGTGCGCGTTTCCTCGATCTCGGCGAGGGCGGTCGGATCTTCGGCGAGGAGTTGCTCGATCTCGGCGCGTTCGGCGGGATCGAGTTCGTCCAGCGCGTAGGCAGTCAATTTTGGATCGTCGTGATTCATACAATTTGGCGGATGGGCCATTCGTCGGCAGGCGACGCTTCCACGAGCGCGCGCAGCTTTTTTAGGCCGGTGTGAAGGAGAAAGCCGACGTTCGTGACGCTGAGC
>DASVRY010000347.1:0-3556 GCA_036388395.1 Chthoniobacteraceae bacterium | reverse complement strand
CAGAGCCAGTGCGGCGGCGAATAGATGCTGGCGAGACTCGGGGGAGTCGGAACTCACGACGCGGAAGATGCTCATCTACGGAGATTTGGCAAGCTACTACTCTCCTGCTGCCCAGGCTGCCGGCTGAAAGTGGTCTGCCTTGCGCTGATCCCGCCAGCCCGAAGATCAGCGATGCTCCCTTGACTCACTCCCCGCCAAACCCAGAGTGGGGAATGCTTTCTCACCGCTGTTTTGATCCCGGCTAACGAGGGCGGATTCGTCGCGCTCAATCCTGAAGCCTGAACGACAACACAAGGTGAGGGCGTTCCGGAAGCGCTGGAGAACCCCGGGAGGTGCCGGAACTCTATCTTGGAGTTCCCAAGTGCGACCGCCGGGCAGCATTTTGTCACGACCTTCAGGCTGGCACGCTATGCATAAACTGCCTCGCAGTCTGAACCAGATGCCGTCGCAGCGCTGGAGCGGCTTCTCGCCGATCAGCGCGCAGGGGCTGGCGCTGCGGGCGGCGGGACGGACGGTGGAGGCGGCGGGTCCATCTGGTTCTGGAACATCAAGAAGACCTCGGCGGCGGGCGCGTCTGGGGCGGCGCCGAGTTGGTTGCGTGTCAGGACAAGCGCGTCCGGGATCCGTTTCAGTGCCTGAAGTTGGATGATCTCGTGGATCGCCGTCCGGGCGATGTCGTCGCGATTCTTGTACAGGCGGCGCGCCTCACCGAAGGCGGCGATCGCTCCGGCTTGATTGTTCGAGCTCAGCCACAGCAGGCCCAGCCCTTCCATGATCATCCCGCTCTTGAGTCGCTTCGCCGAGGCGCGCAAGGCGGTTGCGCCCTTCTCCTGATTTTCCAACCAGAGCTTCGCGCCGGTGGCGTAGGCGCTCCATTCATCCTGCGGTGCGTCTTTGAGTTCCATCTCTCGTTGGAACGGCCGATAGAGCGGATCGCCGACGAAGGTCGTCATCCAGGAGAGCCCGCGCTGGGACATCCAGCCTGCTTCAGCAAAGGTGAAGCCCGCGCGCAGGCGCTCGTGGAAAACGTCGATGTGCGGGGTGAGGGTGAGGTATGGCTCGTAAACGCTGCCGAACGTTGCCACAGCCCCCGCGGCGAGCAACGGGCCGACCCAGTGGCGCTTCGGATCACGGACGGTAGCGGCGCTGAAAGAATGGATATGCGCGGCCACGGCACCGCGTCGAAAACGGAAATCCGGCCGGGCAAATGGGCCACCCACGTGCTCCGCGTACCAGCCGAAATAAAGCGATGCCTCCCGGAGCGGATAGCCATTCGGGAAGAGGCCTTCACCATTGTCCAGGATCACGGGTGTGCCGCGCTTGCGAGCGTCAACCGCTGCAGCGTTCAGCCATCCATCGCCTTCGGCGTAGTTGCCCTCCTTTATCCCTCGTGCATCGATACAGGCGAAGCCACGCAGACCTTCCTGCTCCGAGGCGATGCTGTCAGTGATCATCTGGCGCACCATCTCCGGCGTCGGCCCGTCAAGGCGGCAGACGAGCATTACCGCGGGAAGACGCGCTTCCCTGATGCGGGAGAAGCTGCGGAAATACGGATTGTTCAGCACGCCCGAGAGCCCCTTCGAATGGACGCCGAGCACGGTCAACTCGCTATCCACCGAGGCTTCGTTGTGCTGATTGATCGGCGGCGGCCCACTCGGCACGTCGCCCGGCCAACCTGGTGAGGCGCTGATTTTCAGCGGAATGCCGCGGATGAGTGCGACGAAACGAATGGAGTTCGACTCCGCGCGCCCGAGTGGACTTTCGTAGCCGCGCAGCTTCCACCACTCGTTTTTCGTGAGGATTTGCCGGAGCGGTCCGGCGATGTTGTCCTCGTATTCGGTGCGCGAGATTTCCTCAGCCGCCGAGCAGCGCAGGCCGACCACGCGCTCCTTTGCGATACCACGCTTCTGGGCGTAAAAGCGCGCGAGCGGCTCCGAATCGGGGTCGTTCTCGTTGAAGACTACGAGTGTCGCGGCGGCGAGTTCCTCCGCCGTCTCCGCGAGGCTCACCGCAGGGCGACAGAGGCAGATGAGCGCGAGCAGGAGGAGAGCGGTCGGCATCACATGACGATTTTGAGACCATCGAAAGCGACGCGCACTCCGGGCGGGAGATGCGGCTCGATATCGGCGTGACGTTGATCGTGGCAAAGGTGGGTGAACCACGTCTGCGCTGGCTGCACGCGCGCTACGGCTTCGAGCGCCTCATCGATGCTCATGTGCGTCGGGTGCGGCTTCCGGCGGAGCGCATCGACGATCAAGTGCTGCACACCGGAAATCTGCTCCGCCACTTCCTCCGGCACCGCTTTGCAATCGCTCAGATACGCCACGAGCCGGACGCCGCCTCGCGAGAAAAGGTAGCCGTTCACCCGCGCGCGCCCATGCGGCACGGCGAGCGGCGTGATCTCGGTCGCGCCGAGTTGGAATGCTCCTTCCACCACGCGCGGATCGGGCCGCACGTAACCCGGCCAGCGGTTCTGCCCATTGAAAGCAAAATTGAAGACCCGCTGCAGATCGCCCATCGTCTCAGCCGAGGCGTAGATTGGCAGATCCCGTTCGCCGTGGCAGAAGGGCCGCAGATCGTCGAAGCCCATGATGTGGTCCGTGTGCGAGTGCGTGAAGATCACCGCATCGAGCGCCCGAACCTTTTCGCGCAGGCACTGCGTGCGAAAATCCGTGCCCGTATCCACCACCCAGGCGCATTCCGGCGACTGCACATAGATCGACGACCGAGTACGGTGATCCCGCGGATCGGGTGACTGGCAGACGTCGCAATCGCACCCGATCATCGGCACTCCTTGCGAAGTGCCGGTGCCGAGGAAGGTGATCGTGAGTTCCGGCATGCGGGCGGAAAGTAGAGCGCGCACTCCGCCGTGCGGCAACTGCCAAGGCGTTGTTTTCGGCGAGCTTTTCGCCGGGGCTCAAGTGGGCTTATCTTCCGCGCGTGCTCGCCCATCTTGTTTCTTTGCGAATCCGAAACCTCGCACTCGTGGAGGAGCTCGCCTGGCAGCTTCGGCCGGGCTTTACCGCGATCACAGGGGAGACGGGCTCGGGCAAGTCGATCATCGTCGGCGCGCTGAAGCTCATCCTCGGGGAGCGCGCCGACAAGACGCTCATCCGCACTGGTGCGGACAGCTGCACAGTGGAGGCGGTCTTTGAAGTGCGCGACTCCACCCGGCTCAATGCGCAGCTCGAGGAGCAGGGCGTGGAGCCTTGTGAAGAGGCGCAACTGCTCGTGAAGCGCGTCTTTTCCACCACGGGAACCAACCGGCAATTCATCAACGGCAGCCCGACCACGCTCGCGGTGCTGAAGGAGCTCGGCGACGGACTGATTGATCTGCACGGACCGCACGATCACCAGTCGCTGCTCGCCAACGATCGCCAGCTCGCGCTGCTCGATGCTTTTGCCGGGGGCGAGTCGCTGCGCGCGCAGTATGAAGAGCGTTGGCGGCTATTGAATGCCGTCATCGCCGAGCACGCGGAGCTTTCCACCAACGAGGCCGCGTTGGAGCGCGAAGTCGATCTTATGCGGCATCAGGTGCAGGAAATCGAAGCGGCGA
>DASVRY010000346.1:0-9814 GCA_036388395.1 Chthoniobacteraceae bacterium | reverse complement strand
ATTCCCGCCGGAAGCCGGCGGCTGATGCCGTGTGCTTCCAAGCTCTCCCAAGCGACAAGTCGTCGCTTCGCCAGGCAGAAACGCCTGCTTGTCTGATCGCGGTATTATACAGCTAGTTACTTATCTATTTTTATGTTTTGGACCGAAGATGTCGCCGCCAAGTGCCGGGGCTCGCAGATCATCAATGACTCGAAGACGCCATCCGGGCGGGTGCATGTCGGCGCGCTACGCGGCGTGCTCATCCACGATGCGATCTTTCGCACCTTGCGCGAGAAGGGGATTGGAGCGCGCTACCTTTTCGGCGTGGACGACTACGATCCACTCGACGAAATCCCAGCGGGGAAGGACGAGCACTTTACTAAATATCTAGGTCAGCCGCTCTGCAATGTACCTCCGCCCGATGGGTCAGCGGCCACAGACATGGCCGAGCATTATATCCAGGAGTTCTTTCAGATCTTCGAGGAGCTTGGTGTGCAGGTGGAGAAATACCGGATGCGCGATATCTATCGCTCGGGGAAGTTCAACACCGTCATCGACACGATCCTGCGCGCAGCGCCGACCGTCCGTCAGGTCTATAAAGAGGTAAGTAACTCGAATCGGCCGGAGAATTGGTTTCCTTTCCAGGTGGTTTGCGAGCAATGCGGGCGCATCGGCACGACCGAGGTTTTTGCCTATGATGGTCAGGAGGTTAGCTATCGCTGCCGACCCGATATGGTGAAGTGGGCGCAAGGGTGTGGCCATGAAGGGCGGGTGTCGCCATTCGATGGACGCGGCAAGCTGCCGTGGAAGCTTGAGTGGGTAGCGAAGTGGGTGACCTTTCCGGTGACGATTGAAGGTGCGGGCAAGGACCACTCGACGAAAGGCGGCTCGCGCGATGTCTCGGCCGCGTGTCTGCGCGCGATCTTTGGGAAAGAGCCGCCGCTCAATGTGCCGTATGAATTCTTCCTCGTCGGCGGAGCGAAGATGAGCTCCTCACGCGGCGTTGGCGCGAGCGCTCGCGATATTGCGAATCTTCTGCCACCTGAGGTGCTGCGTTTCCTCATGATCCGCACAAAGCCGAATTCGCCGGTGAACTTCGATGCGAAGGAAGAGGGGATCATCAAGCTCTTCAACGAGTTCGATCGCTACCACACCCGCGTCTCGGTGGAAAAGAAGGCGACTCCGGATGAAGCATGCGTTTTCCGCCTCGCGGAACTCGAGTCACAGCCGGCGTACTTCAGCGCGAACTTCCAGCTCGTCACCGCGCTCGTGCAGATGCCGCACCTCGATGTGCTGGAGCAGATCGAGCGACGTAAAGGAGCGCCGCTCAACCGGCTCGAGCGTGAGCATCTGGAGCGTCGCATCGCCTCCGCGAAGGTTTGGGTCGAGCACTATGCGAGCGAAGAGGAGAAGACGAATTTGCAGATGACTTTGCCGGATCGCGCTTCGGTCCTCAGCGAGACGCAACGTGCCTTTCTCCACAACCTCGCGGATTCACTGACGGACACGCCGTGGGATGACGAATCTCTGCAGGCGAAGATCTTCGAAGTCGCGCGACTCACGCCGATCGAGCAACCGCTCGCGTTCAAAGCAATCTACCGCGTCCTACTCGACCGCGAAGCCGGCCCGAAAGCGGGTAATCTGCTCGCCTTTCTCGACGTTGGGTTTGTCGTTCCACGCTTCCGTGCTCTACCGCTGGATCGCCTGGTCTTCTGGCGGGAGTCGGCGATAACGAACGAAGCTCTCGATGAGTGGCTTACGCAAAACCGAGAGAATATCACCGCGGCAAAGTGGGAGACCTTCATGGAAGGAGATGTCGCCTGCTTCGAGGTCACGGTCGCCATGCAGGACGGCAAGAAGCAGCGCAAGCGCCTCATCGTCGAAGGAAATCCTGTCGAACAGGTGCTGCCCGGGTTACTTGCGAAGCTTCCTGACTTAGGGGCGCCAATAGTGTAGTCGCGTGAGGCGCTGCGGATCGCTGATTGCTGCTGCTGTCCTTGTTAAGCCGGGGTAATGGACGTCGATTCGCACCTCTGCATCTCTCTAGTGCTCTCTCGTCGAGGCGATGGTAACGGCACTCCGCCCTACCCTTGTCATCCTGAGCGGAGCGCAGGCGGAAAGGCGGGCGAAGCGCAGTCGAAGGGCCCCGTGGCCCCGGGGAGTGGCCTCGCACCGCGGATCATCACCTCGGCTCTTGAGCGCGATCTGGCCGGACCTTCTACGGGGTCCTTCGACTACGCGCCCAAAGCGGCGCTCCGCTCAGGGTGACCGAGTGGAAAAACGACTGCGTGGGAGGCTGGGACGGTTAGATGCGCATCTCTCGCCGCTGGTAACCTGTCGGCTTGCTGCATTGCTCCTCCAGCAATCACCAGTCACCAAATACCGATCACGCCTTGATGATTATACGGGCTACCGTGTGATGGCTCGCGCCCGGCGCGAGGGTGATGGCATTGTCGGCAGCATTCGCCGTTTCGATGCAACACATACCTGGCCATTCGTCATCGCCGAAATCTGCGAGCGACGCTGATTTCTTGATCCATGGGTTCCAGACGACTGTGGTCACGGAGCCGCTTTTTTCGACGACGATTCGGCGCCCCAGCTTCTGGTCGACCAGTGTGCACGTCGTTTCCGTGTTGAGGAAGACGCGGTCGGTCTCGCTGGTGAAGCGAATTGGATCATCGGCATGGCGCTTCCGCTTTTGCTCATCGGTCTTGTCGATGTATTCCGCGCCTTCGAGGCCGTGGATTTCCACCTGGTGCACGTCGCTGACCGTAAAGTAGGTGTGCAGCGCGTCCTCGAAAGTGAACGAGCTGGATCCGGTGTTCGTCACCTCGAGCGACATCTCCAGCGCAGTCCCCACGGTCACCGTGTGGCGGAGGAGAAAGTCGTGCGGCCAAAGCGCTCGTGTCGCTTGGTCCGCGGCCAAGGTAAACGTCACAACGAGTTCGCCGGCGGCTTTCTCTGATACGGACTCGAGCTGCCATTCCCGCGTCCGGGCGAAGCCATGTGCCGGAGATTTGGGATCATCCGCACGCGGCCCGAACCACGGGAAAATGACTGGCACACCTCCGCGGATTGCGCGACCCGGCTCGAAGACACTCTCGCGGCTCGTGAAGAGCACCGGCTCTTCTCCTGCGGGGTGGAAATCCGCGACGTGTGCACCGTGAAGGAAGATCCGCGCGTGGGCCAAACCGGTGGTGACAACGACCTGGACGAGACCACCTGGACCCGCTTCGAACATGGCTTTCCCGGGAATTTCGAAGGAACGGAAGTCAGCGGCGGACAACATGGGGTGAGCGTGCAGAGAAGATCCGAGGCGGTAAAGCTCACCGGCCAATTTGAAGCGTTTTTGCTGGAGCTTCTCTTTGCTAGCCTTAGCGTCTAATCGGTCCGCGACTTCGCGCCCCCCCAGGCCGGAGCGCGTCCTGCGACCGTGACGGAACCCTCTTCCAACTCCCATCCTCGTGCTCGCAACGTGCGCGATTGGGTGGGTTACATCCTCGTCGTGGCTTACGGGATTGTCGTTATCCTGGGTCTCTGGCTCCGTCACGATTACGCGCAAAAAAGCGCCCGCTTGATCGCCCGCGCTGAAGCTTGGGGGGAAGTCACGCGCGATGGTGCCCAGATCCTGCAACATCTCTCGCACATCTACGCCGTGGGCGTCGAACCGCCGACGCCAGGGGAGATGCGCGGCGGGCGCTTCGAGCAGGCGCGCGAAGCGATCACCCAATCACTGGCGAAACTCCGCGCCGATCTTGAGGCAGAATCTACGGAGGCGGAGCGGAAGGAGCTCACGATCGAACTCGAGGAGGTGGAGCGTTCCGCGGTGGCACTGACTACCGAGATCGAGGGTTTCATCGCCGGCGCCGGGCGAGCTCCTGGGCCAGGTGAAGGACGTCGCGGAGAAGGAGGTGAAGGCCGGCCGCCGATTTCGCGGCTACGCTTGATCGAGGAGAAGCACCGCGGGGCTGTGGCGGCGCACGAGCGGCTCCGCGAACGGCTCCACCTGATGGGCCGCGACCGTTTCAAAGATCAGGCGCAAATGGCGCGGCGGATCGAGCGGCTTGATCTCGCCACGCAGGCGCTGTTGCTCACGACGATCGCGGCGACGACCTTTTTCCTCTATCGACTCGCGCGGCAGGTGAGCGCGGATGTGCGGGAAAAGTCGCGGCTTTTGACCGAGCTCCAGAGCTCCGAGGCGAAGTATCGATCAATCTTCGACAATGCGGTGGAAGGGATTTTCCAGACGACCCCGGAGGGCCGATTCATCACAGCGAATAAAGCGCTGGCCCGGATGTATGGCTACAAGTCACCCGAGCATCTGATGGAGAACTTGTCGGATATCGGGACGCAGCTTTATGTGGATCGTGCTCAGCACGAGGCATTGATCGAGGCCTTGCGAGAGGAGGACGTGGTTTCCAACTTCGAGTTTGAAGTCTCGCGCGCGGATGGCCGCATCATGTGGCTGCGGGAGAATGTCCGGGCGGTGCGGGATGAGAACGGGCAGCTTCTTTACCTCGAGGGGACGGTCGAGGATGTTTCCGACCGCTGGTGGGGCGAGCAGCGCCGACGGCTGCAGTATGGCACCGCTCGCGTGCTCGGTGATGCCGCGACGATGGCCGAAGCGCGACCAAATATTCTCCAGACGATCTGCGAGATCCTGGAGTGGGACATGGGCGCCGTCTGGGACGTGGACAAGAACGATATGCTCCTGCGCTGCGTGGAGATCTGGCAGACGCCCGGGGTGGATATCGCGGAATTCGAGGAGGCGAATACGCGCACAACCTACGCCCTCGGCGCCGGACTGGCAGGAGAAGTGTGGCAGACCGGGGAGCCGAAATGGATCGCTAACCTGGCGGACGACGCGAACTTTCCCAATGCGGGGATAGCAGTGAAAGCGGGGATGGGCTCGGCATTCGGCGTGCCGATCAAGGTCGCGGGTGAAGTGCTTCACGTGCTGGAGTTTTTCAGCCCGAAGATCGCGCTGCCGGATCCGGAGCTGTTGCAAACGCTCGGCGCCATCGGAAGTCAGCTCGGGCAGCTCATCGAACGCAAGGCCAACGAGGAGGCGCTGCGGAAAAGCGAAATGCGCAAGGCAGCGATCCTGCAGTCGGCGTTGGATTGCATCATCAGTTTCGATCTGGATGGGCGCATCACGGAGTTCAATCCTGCGGCGGAGCGGGCCTTCGGCTACTCCCAAAGCGAGGCGCAAGGGCGTGACGTTTCCGAGCTGATCATCCCGGAAGAGCTGCGCGAGAATCATCGGCGCGGTCTCGCGATTTTCAATGCGACGAACATCACCTCGCCGGCTCTCGGTCGCCGAATGGAGTGGCTGGCGACCCGCAGCGATGGCTCGGAGTTTCCGATCGAAATCTCGATCAGCCGGATCCGCTTTGATAACAAGCCGATGTTCACCGCTTACCTGCGGGACATCACCGAGCGGAAGAAGGCGGAGCAGATAACCTCGGAACTCGCTGCGGTGGTCGAGAACTCCAATGACGCCGTGGTGGCGTGCAGTCTTGAAGGCATTATCCGGAGCTGGAATGCGGGCGCGGAGCGGATTTACGGCTATTCGACGGAGGAGGCAGTCGGGCAATCGATGACGATGCTCCTGCCGCCGGATCACCTGGACGAGCTGCCGCTCACGCTCACCACCGTCCGGCGCGGCGAGAGCATGGCCAACTATGAGACTGTGCGGCTGCGGAAAGACGGGAAAAAGATCAGTGTTTCACTGACCGACTCCCCGATCCGCGAAGGTGGGAAGATTACCGGCCTTTCCTCAATCGCTCGCGATATCACTGAGCGGAAGCGCCTCGAAGAAGAACTCCTTCAATCGCAAAAAATGGACGCGGTGGGCCGCCTCGCGGGTGGCATTGCGCACGACTTCAACAATATCCTCACGGCGATTCTCGGTTACAGCGATCTGTTGATCGGGCAGATCGACGAGCGGCAGTGGATGTACAAGCACCTCTCCGAGATCCGCAAAGCGGCGGATTTCGCCGCATCGCTCACGCACCAGCTCCTCGCCTTTAGCCGACGTCAACCGCTCTACCTGCGCGTCTTCAACATCAACGATACCGTGCGCAATTTGCAGAAAATGCTGCAGCGTGTGATCGGCGAGCACATCCACATCGAGACAAAGCTGGACGCCAAGATTGGCCGGTTGAAGGCCGACGCCAGCCAGCTCGAACAGGTGCTGCTGAATCTCTGCGTAAATGCGCGCGACGCCATGCCGAAAGGCGGCGCGATCACCATAGCCACGGCTGACGTCACCTACTTCGTGGATGACTTCTATTCAGTAAACGAGATGCCGGCCGGCGAATACGTGAAGCTGACCGTGACGGATACCGGCACAGGCATTTCGCCGGAGATCGTGAAGCACATCTTCGAGCCGTTCTTCACCACAAAGGAGAAGGGCCAGGGAACCGGGCTCGGCCTCGCCACGTGTTACGGAATCGTCAAGCAGAGCGGCGGCTACATCAATGTCGACAGCACGGTCGGTGCGGGGACGAGCTTCTCGATTTACCTCCCGCGGGTCGAAGAGTCCGGTCAAAAGGCGAGCATCCGCAAGGAGGTGGGGCAACTACCCGGGGGCACGGAAACGATCCTTTACGTGGAAGACGAAATCACCGTCCGCAGCCTGACCGCGCACGTGCTGCGGCGACTCGGCTACACCGTTTATGAAGCGGGCGACGGCAAGCAGGCGCGTGATGTCGTGGAGGCGCAGAACAGCCCGAAGGTAGACCTGCTTTTCTCGGATGTTGTGCTGCCCGATGCCGGCGGACGCGATTTGGCCGACTGGATCAAGGAGCGAAATAGCTCCACCCGGATCCTCTTCACCTCTGGCTACGTCGACGAAGCGATCCTTCAGCGACACGGGCTCGAAGTAGGGACGGCCTTTCTGCAGAAACCATTTACCCCGGCGGAACTCGCGCGTCGGGTGCGGGATATCATCGACGCGGAGAAGGGAGTGCAACCCGTATGAAGAAGCTCATGCTCTGGCTTGCTGGTGCGCTTTTCGCGCTGCTCATCGCACCCGTGCTCCTGATGCCGCCGCCGCAGCATATCGAGGAAAAGAAGCACACGGCTGCGCTTGGCCGTGAGATCAACCGCGCATTGGATGCCTATCTCGAGGAGTACGAACAACTGCCAACCGGCACGAATGAGGAGATTTTCGCACGGCTGCGCGGCGACAATCCGAGGCGAATCGTATTCCTCGACTGCGCCCCGGAGATCCTCAATGACGCGGGCGAGCTTGTGGATCCGTGGGGTCGTCCGTTTCAGATCTTGCTCGATGAAAAAGCGCACAAGGCACGTATCAAATCGGCCGGGGCGGACGGCCTTTTCAACGCTGGTGGGAGACGCGGCGACGATTACGACAGCGCTCGGGATGTGATTGGCGACCTGCTCGCCGGCGGCGCTGCAGATGCGCCGCTCCATCCGTTTGCGTTTTAGCTCTGGAATGACCGCCCCTTCAGAGCACGCCGCAGTCGGCCGAATTTGCGTTCTCCTCGTCGAGGATCACGCCGGCGACGCGTTTCTCATCCAGCAGATCCTGGCTGGTGCGGTGATTCCCTTTGAGTTTATCCACGTCGGGCGGCTCGATGAGGCGCTTGCCCGGCTCTCCACGTGTGAAGTGGACGTCGTGCTGGTGAATCTCACGCTCCCTGATTCGACCGGAATCGACACGTTCCGAACGCTCTTCGCCCACCCCTCGCACGCGCCGATCATCGTGCTGAGCGGCGATGAAGATGAAGCAACGGCGCTCGCGACGGTGGAACTCGGCGCGCAGGATTACCTCGTGAAGGGCCGGGTCGACCAGGCGTTGCTCGTTCGCTCGATCCGCTATGCGATCAAGCGTGCCGAAGCCGATCGGCGGCTGGAGGAAGAGCGCAATCTGCTCCGCAGCGTGATCGATAACCTGCCCGACGCGATCTATGTGAAAGACACAGCCGGTCGCTATCTACTCGGGAATGTGGCGCACATGCACCAGCTCGGAGCCCGTTCACCACAGGAGGTTGTCGGCAAGACGCTGTTTGATTTCTTCCCGCGCGAGACGGCTTCGCGAGTGCAGGCGGATGACGAGCAGGTGATGCAGACCGGCCAGGCGATCATCAATCGCCACGATTGTCTCGGCGAGGCGCCAGGGCCGGTGCGCTGGTTTTCCATGACGAAGGTTCCGCTGAGGGATCCTGAAGGAAAAATTTCCGGTCTGGTCGGTATTGGACGCGAGATCACAGCCCGAAAAGACGCCGAGCAAAAGCTGGCCCGCTACACCGAGGAGTTGCGGGAGAAAAACTCGGAGCTTGAGGACGACATGAACCTCGCGCGCGAGGTGCAGCAGGCGTTCCTGCCGCAGCAATTCCCTGTCTTCCCCAGGAAAGCGGCACCGGAGGAAAGCGCGATCCGCTTCTTCAGCAAATACCTCCCCACCACGGCGCTTGGAGGTGACTTCTTCCACGTGCTCCCGATCTCGGATAGTTCGGCGGGCGTTTTCATTTGCGACGTGATGGGACACGGAGTGAGGGCGGCGCTTGTCACCGCCATCCAGCGTGCGCTTGTGGAAGAGCTTACCGCCCTTGCGAATGATCCTGGGGAGTTCCTCACCCAGATGAACCGCGCGCTGCTCTCCATATTACGCCGCACGCGCAGCCCGATGTTCGCGACCGCCTTTTATCTCGTCGTCGACACCGCCGAGGGCACGCTGCGCTACGCCAATGCCGGCCATCCGCGACCGCTGCATTTGCGCCGAACGAGGAATCGGGTGGAGATGCTGACCGGCAGCACCGCTCGGCCCGGACCCGCTCTGGGAGTCTTCGATCACTCCGAATACCACACGCAGCAGACGGGTTTGGAGGCGCACGATCTGGTCTTCCTGTTTACCGACGGCCTATACGAAGTGGAGAGTGACGCCGGAGCATTCTACGACCAGGCGCTGCTCCTCGGTGCAGTCGAGCGTCGGCTGCAGTTGCCGACCGAGCAGGTGATCGAAGGCACTCTGGACGAGGTCAGGCAGTTCGCTGCTCAGGGCACCTTCGTTGACGATGTTTGCCTTGTCGGGATCGAAATCGCGCGGATCGGCGAACTAACTCGCATTCGCGCAAGTGAAGAACTTTCGCGCTAGGTAGGAAAATTGCTTTATTTGGCCCTTCATTGTGTGTTCAGCAGCTCTTCCATAACCGGTTTTACGTCGCGTTCATCGGTGAATAAGGCATACAAATCTCCCCAACGCTGCTATCACCGACGCTTCTCCTTACGGTATGAAGATTTGCGCGTCCCACTCCAATACGCCTCTCTGGTGGTAGTCGGCGCGCCCCCGATCCATGGATAGCCTTCCCATCAGCGTTCTGCTCATCGAGGACAATGCAGAGCACGTGGAGCTGCTCAGCCAGCTCCTTGCGTCATCCGAGGCGATCGCGCATTTCCAACTGCAGGTCGCCGACACGATGGCTGGTGGGCTCGACCGGCTGAAACACGGCGGGATTGAACTTGTCCTGCTCGATCTTACTCTGCCGGACAGCGATGGCCTGGAGACATTCATCCGCGTAATCGAGTCCGCTCCCGATGTGGCGATCGTGGTGCTCAGCGGCATCAATGATGTTGCGCTCGCCATCGAGACGGTGCAGCTCGGCGCGCAGGATTACCTCGTCAAGGGGCACGTGGATAATCATCTACTCGTCCGCTCGATGCAGTATGCGATCGAGCGGAAGCGGGTGCAGCTGCAGCTCAAGCGGGCGCACGACGAACTCGAGGCGCGGGTCCAGGAACGCACCGCGATGTTACAACAGGCCAACGCCCGTCTGCAGAAAGAGATCGCCGATCGGAAACGGGCCGA